>CAYOIG010000696.1:0-4377 GCA_964403915.1 uncultured Myxococcaceae bacterium | reverse complement strand
TGGCCGGCTTCGTCGAGCGTCTGGGCCGCGATGTCTCCGAAGCGAGGCGGGCGGGGCAGGGACAGCGACGACTCGGCAAGGGCCCGCGGTGGCGGAGATGTCGCCGCGATCGTCGCCAGGAGCAGCACGGCGAGAAGAGGGGGACGGCGCACGCTCCCAGGGTAGCCGCCCGGTTCCCACCTGCTTCTCCCCGCGCACGGGCTAGGCTGCCCCGCCATGGCGACGGGAAGAGACTCAGCCGGCACGACGGGCGGGCTTCGGCTTTCGCCCGTGCCCGCCCTCGCCGGTGTGCACCAGATCGTGCTGCCGACACCCTGGGAGGTGGGGCCGGTGCAGGTCTACCTGCTGGAGGGCGAGCCGCTCACCCTGATCGACACGGGGGTGAAGAGCGCGGCGTCACGCTCGGCGCTGGAGGCGGCCCTCGATCAGCGCGGATTCGGCCTCGAGGACGTGCGCCGCGTGATCCTCACGCATCACCATGGCGACCATCTCGGCCAGGCCCAGACACTGCGCGATGCGGGAGCGGAGCTCGAGGTGCTCGCCCACGAGGCCGACGTCGCAAACGTCGAGGGCTTTGCCGAGGATCGCGAGGAGGACATCGAGGCATCGAGCGCGCTCTTTCGCGAGCATGGCGTGCCCGAGGATCTGATCGCGCATCAGGCGCAGGACCGCCGGCGCTATCTCGTCGAGGATCCCGGGCTGTGCGAGCCAACGCGCGTCGACCGCGCGCTGCGGGACGCCGAGCGCATCGGCTTCAAGGATTTCGAGCTCGAGGTCGTCCATGCGCCTGGACACACGGCAGGGCACCTGCTCCTGTACGAGCCGTGCAGCCAGACGCTGTTCACGGGCGACCATCTGATGGGTGCCGCGGTCCCGTTCACCGAAACCTACTACGAGGCGGGAGCCCCCGATCCCCGCGACCTGCTCGCACGCCGTCCGCGCTTTCGCGGTCTTCCGGCCTATCTCGCGAGCCTCGCCTCGCTGCGTCGCCGCGCGCTGCGGACGATCCTTCCAGCCCACGGCGGCGTGATCGATCACCCGGCCCGCGCCATCGAAGACGCCATTCTGTTCTACGAGGTCCGCGTCCAGAGAACGCTGCGTGCCCTCGAGAAGCTCGGCGCTGCGCGCAGCGCCGTGACGGCCTGGGACGCCTGGAAGGCGCTGTTTCCAAAGGCCGACCCGATCACCCAGATGCGAAAGCGCATGCTGATGGTGATCGGCGCTCTCGACGTGCTCGAGGACGCGGGACGCGTCCGGCCCTCGCGTCGTGACGGCGGCGTGCTCGCCTACGGTCTGCTCTAGGGCCGCGAGCCCAGCAGGTAGACCGCGAGATCGAATCGCTCCTCGTCGGTGAGCGGAAAGACTGGCATGGGCGGCGTCGGCGCTGCGAGGTAGGCGGCCAGCTCGTCGATGGAGAAGCGCTGCGACAGCTTCGCCAACGGGACGGCCACGACCCCCGCCTGCGTCCTCCCGACGATGTGACAACGCCAGCAGCCGTTCTCCTCGAAGAGCGTCTCCCCGTGCTCGCTGCGCCCCTTCGCCTCCCTCACCGGGAGTGCCGCCAGCGGAAAGGGAACCGCTGGTCGCCCGGCCGGGGCTGTCGCCCGTGGTGCTGCGGTAGCCTCTCCCTGCGCTACCCGATACACCGATCCTGCATAGTCGTCGGAGACGTAGACGGCGCCGTCGGGGCCCTCGGCCACGTCCACGGGTCGTCCGATCACGTCACCGTCGCGTTCGAAGCCCGTCATGAAGGCGCGCTCCTCGATGGAGCCATCCTCGTGCCAGTGCAGCGAGACGATCGCGTACCCGTCCTTCCGCGTGCGGTTCCAGGAGCCGTGCAGCGCCACGAGCGCGGCCCCCTGCAGCGCGGCCGGCGCCGTCGCGCTCCGGATGAAGGTCATCCCGAGCGGCGCGTTGTGGGGCCGGAAGCCGTGGGCCGGCGGCAGCGAGGCAGCGATCTTGGCCTCGTGCCCGGCGCCGAAATCCGGATCGGGCACGCGCGCGCCGTTGGCGAAGGGCCAGCCGTAGAAGCCGCCCTGCCGGATCTCGTTGAGCTCGCAGGGAGGGAAGTCGTCCCCCAGCAGGTCACGGCCGTTGTCCGTGGCGTAGAGCCGGCCGCTGCCGGGCTGCCAGTCGAAGCCGACGGAGTTGCGAAGCCCCGTCGCGTAGATCTCCTCGCCGGTACCATCGGGCCGATAGCGAAGGATCGCGGCGCGCCGTGCATCCTTCTCGACGCACGCGTTGCAGCTCGATCCGACGCTCACGTACATCATGCCGTCCGGGCCGAAGCGAAGCGTCCGTGTGAAGTGATTCTCACCGCCGGGGATCCCGGTGACGATTCGCTCGAAGCTCCCCTGTGTCGCTCCGCTCGCCGGATCGAAGCGCACGCGCCCGATGGCGTCGGTCTCGGCCACGTAGAGCCAGCCGTCGTGAAGATCGAGGCCATGAGGCCGGCTGAGTCCCTCGAGCAGCACGCGCCGGCCGTCGCTGCGGCCGTCGCCATCGCGATCCGGGGCGAGCAGCGTCACCGTCCCCGCGCGCGGCTGGCTGAGCAGCAGATCACCGGCCGGCGTGAAGCGCAGCAGCCGCGCATTGGGGAGCCCCTCGGCGAAGCGCGTGAAGTGGAAGCCGGGAGCGGTGCGGAGCCGCTCGTCGAGCTGCGCCTGAGGCGGCGCCGCGATGCCGCGCCCGAACAGGAGCTGCCGCAGCGGGGCATTCACCGCGAAGCGCTCGGGCAGGAGCAGGCGGCAACAGCCGACGAGCACGAGGGCAGCAGCGAGCCCGAGAGAGAGAGTCCGGAGGGGGCGGCGCACGCCGCGATCCTATCATGCGTCTCCGGATCGGCCGGCCACGCAGATCCAGGGCCCATCCCCCTGACTTTCCGGCTGTTCCCGGCAGGGGTTGACGGAAGGCAGCGACTGGCGCACTCCTATCGGCCCACTGGAGGCAGTCATGGCGTCGAGGATTCGAAAGGGCGACCTGGTCCAGGTCATCACCGGGGCCGATCGCGGCAAGCAGGGTCGGGTCCTCGTCGTGGACCGGGAGCGCGGCCGGGTTCGTGTGGAACGGGTCCGGGTGCAGAAGCGGCACATGAAGCCCGGGCGCGGTCCGAACCGTTCCGGCGGCATCGTCGAGCAGGAAGGCTTCGTCGACGCCTCGAACGTGATGCTGGTCGACGCAAAGGCCGGCAAGCCCTCGCGCGTGCGCGTGAAGGTCGAGGGCGGCACGAGCCGGCGCGTGTTCGCGAAGAGCGGCGCCGAGGTGCCCGAGGCGAGCGGCCGCTGAACCGGCCGCGGGCCCTCTCGCCCGCGCGTCGTTCCGCAGGCCCCGCACATCGAACCGAATCGGAAGGCTCCAGGTCCGGAGCAGGAAGGCGAGCATGGCCAAGAGCAAACGCGAGAAGATCAAGCTCGAGTCGTCGGCGGGAACCGGCCACTTCTATACCACGGCGAAGAACAAGACGAATACGCCCAACAAGCTCGAGCTCAAGAAGTACGACCCCGTCGCGCGCAAGCACGTCGTCTACAAGGAAACGAAGCTCCGCTGACGGGTAGCTCTCCACCTCCACCCATTCACCAGAGGGATCCGCGATGGCCTGGGTAATCACTCATCTGTGTCGGGACTGCGTCGATCTGAGCTGCGTCGAGGTGTGTCCGGTCGACTGCATCTACGGCTACACCGGCACCGACGTCGAGACGTTTCCGAACCAGCTCTACATCGATCCCGAGGAATGCATCAACTGCGGCGTGTGCGAGCCGGAGTGCCCCTGGGAGGCCATCTTCGAGGACGAGCAGGTGCCGGAAGTCTTCCACGAATCGATCGCGCTCAACGCGAAGCTGATCGAGGAGAAGAGCAAGTTCGAGGTGCCGGCCAAGATCGACAAGGAGCGCCCGACCTCGGAGCAGGTGGCCGCGAACAAGGTGAAGTGGGGCTACGGAGGCTGATCTCCGTTCCCGGCGCGGTCGAACGCGGCCGCCATCACGTCCACCGGGGCCTCGCGGCCAGTCCAGAGGCGGAGCTGCTCGGCGGCTTGCAGCACGAGCATCCACTTGCCCGAGAGGGTCCGTGCGCCGCGCGCCGCCGCATCGCGGAGCAGCCGCGTCTGCTGCGGCTCGTAGACCGCGTCCATCACGAGCGCTCCCTTCGGGATCGCATCGGGAGGAACGGGCGAGGCGTCACGGCGCAGGCCGACGCTGGTCGTGTTGACGAGCACGTCGAAGGGGAGGGCGCCGATGTCGCGCAGGCAGCCTCCGGCGTCGGCGCCGAGCTCTCGGGCGAGCGCCGCGCCGCGTTCCGGAGTCCGGTTCAGCACGGTGACGTGCGCGCCACGGCGCAGCAGGCCGAAGACGACACCCCGAGCGGCCCCCCCGGCGCCCA
>CAYOIG010000695.1:0-1586 GCA_964403915.1 uncultured Myxococcaceae bacterium | reverse complement strand
AGCGTCCATGGCCTCGCCATCGATCTCACGCCGCGCGAGTTCGCAGTCCTCCGCTACCTGCTCGAACATCGAGGTGAGGTGGTCTCCGCCGATAACGTCGCGCTCGCCTCGTGGGGCAGCGCGGAGCGCGGCGCGCGCAACCTCGTCCAGGCGTACCTCTCGCGCATCCGGGTCAAGCTCAGTCAGGCCGGCGCGCCGAACGTCGTCACGACGGTGCGCGGCGTCGGCTACGTCATCCGCTAGCTCACGGGGATCCGCCGGCGCACGCCGCGCACTACGCGCGGCCGTCCGAGGTCAGATCGACGGCTGACGAGGGCTATCGGGAGGCTCACCGGCCGCCAGCGTCGCCGGCTTCGAGGAGGAACTGCGCAGGCTGCTGATCGCCCACGTCCCGAACACGGCACTGAGCGCGCCCGCCCCCGCACCAACCTGCCACGCCTCGACGGGCATCCAGTACGCCAGGCCCACGCCGAGCAGCCCGCCGACGAGCACCCCGATCGCGATGCGCACGAACAGCTCGACAATGCCCACGGCCGAGCTCCTCGACTCCCTCGTCCGCCCTCGCTAGCGAGAGCCGCCGAAGATCTTGCGCAGCGGGTCCCATCGATCGATGGACCGCTCCTTCATCGGGATGATGCCATTGTCCGTGATGTGGATCCCCTCGGGACACACCTCGGTGCAGCACTTCGTGATGTTGCAGTACGACAGCCCGAACGCAGGGTCGAGCAGCGCCGACTGCGGGTTCGTGTCCAGCGGGTGCATCGCGACGTTCGCCAGCGAGATGAAGAACCGCGGCCCGGCAAACTCCCGCTTGTTCTCCTCGTGGTCACGAATCACGTGGCAGACGTCCATGCACAGGAAGCACTCGATGCACTTCCGGAACTCCTGCCCTCGATCGATGTCAACCTGCCCCATCCGATGCGTGCCATCGGCCTCGCGAGGGCGCGGCTTCAGCTCCGGGATGGTCTGCGCGATCTCGTAGTTGTACGAGACGTCGGTGACAAGGTCGCGGATCAGCGGGTACGTCTTCAGCGGCGCGATCGTGATCGTCTCGCCGGGGATGAAGGTGTTCATCCGAGTCATGCACATCAGCCGAGGCTGACCGTTCACCTCGGCGGAACATGAGCCGCACTTCCCCGCTTTGCAGTTCCACCGCACCGCGAAGTCCGGCGCCTGGTGCGCCTGGAGCAGATGCACCACGTCGAGGACCACCATGCCCTCGCCGTACTCGACGTCGTACTCGTAGTAGTCGCCGTCGTCCTCGCCTCGCCAGACTCGAAGGTGAGCGGTCGGCATCGACTATCCCTCCTCGAAGAGCTGCTGCAGCTCGGGCGGCATCTCCGGCTTGGACTCCACAGTCACGGACATCGAGCCGTCGGCCTGCAGGCGCGACACGACGTTCCGCGATTCCCACTCCTTCACGGCCGTCGGGTAGTCGTCCCGGGTGTGGCCGCCGCGGCTCTCCTTGCGCTCCAGCGCGCTCTTCGTCGTCGCCTCGGCCAGCATCAGCATCGAGCGCAGGTCGATCGCGAGGTGCCAGCCGGGATTGTACTGGCGGTTGCCCTCGACACCGACGTTCCGCGATC
>CAYOIG010000694.1:0-2902 GCA_964403915.1 uncultured Myxococcaceae bacterium | reverse complement strand
CGTACAGCTCGGAGATCGAGTCGCAGACGAGCGGAATCCCGAGCTCCCCGGCGAGCGCCTCGGCCTTGGTGCGGGTCCGCCCATGAAGTCCGACCAGCTCGACCCCGGGAACGTCGCGAAAGGCTCGCGCATGCTCGCGTGCCATTGCCCCGGCGCCAACGAAGGCCACCCTGCACGATTCCGTCCTGGCGCCGGCTTCGATCGTGCGTCTCACGCGGTCGCTCCCTCTTCCCTCACCGCGGCGCGCGCGAGTGACCAAGACATGCAGCCAGCACTTCGATCTCTTCGATCCGGCCATCGATCCGGAGGCCGGGGCTTGGTGGTGCTCGGTGTCCTCTCTATTCTCAGGGTGGATGCGCGGAGCCGCAAGGCTCGGCGCGAGAGTTCCGACGGAGCTGCCGACTCGCGGCAGGAGAGAGCGATCCTCGTGCGAGCGATGCTCGTCGCGCTGGGTGCGGCTCCTGCACCGATGGCCGGGCCCTTCCCCGGCCGAGGAGTGTTGACACGGGTTGCGGGCCCGGCAACGTTCCGCCCATGAACCGATCGCCCTGCTGCGGTGTGCCTCTCTCCGACGCGAGCGTGTGCATGCTCGCGTTGCGCTGACACGCGGTGTCCCGGCTGATCTGGGCCATTCAGAGAGCCTGCCGGTCTTCCGCGCGGATCGCGGGTATCTACAGCGGCCGCGGCCGCATCGCCCGCACCCGCATCCTGCGTCGGATCGATGCCCCGTTGCGCGGCCTCCAGCTCACGACGCTCGAAGACGGCTCGCTCCTCCGCGTCGACCTCAGCGACTACATGGCGCGCCCCGTCTTCTACTTCGGGGACTTCGACCCCAAGATCAGCTGGGTGTGCCGGCGCGTCCTTGGGCCCGGTGACGTTGCCATCGACCTCGGCGCAAACATCGGCATCGTGGCATTCCAGATGGCGCGATGTGTCGGCCCGAAGGGCCGTGTGCACGCCTTCGAACCTCAGCCGGACCTCGTGAAGCGGCTCACCGAGGATGCAGCCGCCAATGGCTACCATCAGCTCGTCGTCCATCCGGTCGCGCTCAGCGATCACGACGGCTGCGCCCACTTCAACGTATCCCGCGACAACTGCGGCGGAGCCGCCCTCAATGACGAGGAAGCGCCGGGCTATCGCAGGATCGAGGTCGAGGTCCGCCGGGCGCTACCTGCATTCGAGGCGCTCGATCTGCCCGCGGGCGCGCCCGTACGCCTCGTCAAACTCGACGTCGAAGGCCACGAGGACGTCGTTCTCGCGGAGCTTCGCTCGTGGCTGAAAGAGCGTTCCCCGGACGTGGTCGTCTTCGAGGCCGGGGTGACCGAGGAATTCTGGTCCTTGCCCCGGGTCACGACTCTGCTCGACACCGGCTACCGCCTGTTCGCCATCCCTCGATGCATCTTCCGCATGCACCTCACGCCTCTCGTCGAAGGAAACGCGGTTCCCATCGGCAGTCATGATTTCGTGGCAGTCCATCAGGGCGACCACGCCGCTGCGTCCCGCGCTGCGCTGGGCGCGTCGTGAGCTGACCGTTCCGCCGGACTCGACCGTGGCCCCCGACCGCATCGCGTGTGCGTCACGTGCTCGCGCGCGATGCGCTTGCACGCGTTGCGCGTCTCCTTGATGCTCCCCCCATGCGCCTCGCCCTCGCGCAGATCAACCCGACCGTCGGAGACCTCGCCGGCAACCGGCGCCGCATCGAGGCGGCGGCCCTTCGCGCGGCCGAGCAGGGGGCCGGGCTCGTCGTCTTCCCCGAGATGGCCGTGACGGGCTACCCGCCGATGGACCTGCTGCAGCGCGAGGGCTTCGTGCGCGACCAGCTCCGCGAGGTGGAGGCGCTGCGGGAGGTCTCGCGCCGCGTGGCCCTCGCCGTGGGTGTGGTGGTGCCGGTGCCTCGCAGCGGGCCGCGGCATCTGGCCAACGCGGTGGTGCTGCTGGCCGGAGGCCGCGAGCTGGCGACGCAGGCGAAGACGCTGCTGCCGACCTACGACGTCTTCGACGAGAGCCGCTACTTCGTGCCGGCCGAACGCCGAGAGGTGGTGCGGCTACCCGGCACGGAGGTCGTGCTCGGGCTCACGATCTGCGAAGACACCTGGGCCGGCCGCGTCGGCTACGAGGTCGATCCGGCGGGCGAGCTGGCGGCGCAGGGAGCCGGGCTGATCCTCAACCTCTCGGCCTCGCCGTGGCATCCGGGCAAGCCCCTCGAGCGGCGCCGGATGCTGGCGGAGCTGGCTCGCAAGCACGGCGTGCCGATCGCGTTCGTGGGCCAGGTGGGGGGCAATGATGAGCTGATCTTCGACGGCTCCTCGTTCGTCGTCGATGCGCGCGGGCGCGTCCGGGCGGCGCTGCCGGCCTTCGAAGAGGCGCTGGCCGTCTTCGATCTCGACGCGCCGCCCCTCGATCTCGCCCCGGAAGAGGTGGAGGAGCCGGCCGGTGCGGCGCAGCTCGAGGCGGCGCTCGTGCTCGGCATTCGCGACTACTACGAGAAGCAGGGGCTTCCGAAGCGCGCGGTGATCGGGCTTTCGGGGGGCATCGACTCGGCCGTGGTGGCGCACCTGGCCGTCGAGGCGCTCGGCCCGGAGGGCGTTCTCGGCGTTCTCATGCCCGGGCCTTTTTCGTCGGAGCACAGCGTGCGCGACGCCGTGAGTCTGGCCGCGAGCCTCGGCATCGAGACGCGCACGGCCGACATTCGGCCGATCTACGAGCGTTACCTCGAGGCCTTTGGCCAGCTCTTCGGGCCCCACGAGCGCTGGGGCCTCACGGGCCAGAACATCCAGTCGCGAACGCGCGGCGCGATCCTGATGGCCTGCTCGAATCAGGAGGGCCGGCTCGTGCTCTGCACGGGTAACAAGAGCGAGCTCTCGATGGGCTACGTGACACTCTACGGTGACATGGTGGGGGG
>CAYOIG010000693.1:0-2295 GCA_964403915.1 uncultured Myxococcaceae bacterium | reverse complement strand
GAACTCCGCCACACCCAGTGCCAGCGGCGTCTTTGCCGCGCCGGCCGCTGCAGCGGCCGGCGCGGCAAAGACGCCGCTGGCACTGGGTGTGGCGGAGTTCGAGCGCGTGCCGCCCGGGAGTCCCGACGTGCCGGACGTGGGAGCCCTGCTCGCCGACCGGCTCGCCACGCTGGGTGTGGAACGTGTCGTGGGGCCGGCCCGGTTGCAGGCACCTCCTAGCGCCGAGCCGACCGACGACGAGGTGAAGAGACTGGCAGGCAGGGTCCGGCTCACGGCCATCGTAGTGGGTCGCAGCAGCCGCAACGGCACGGCGCTGTCGATCGAGGCGCGGCTGCGGAGCGGCAGTCAGGGCTCGGTGGTGTCGACGTATCTCGCGGATGTCGCGCGCCCGGAAGACCTGGTGCCGGCGGTCGAGCGACTGGCGGATCAGATTCTGCAGCAGGGCGTTCCCGCGTTGTCGGCGGCCTCCGCCCGGTCCGAGGCGGCTCCGGCAGAGGCGAAGAGAAGCCTCGCGCCGGGAGCGGCCCTGCCGATCGACGTTGGCGGCCTCAAAACGGACGCCCCGCTCGACATCAAATCGGACGAGCTGGAGGCGTTCCAGAACGACAAGACCAAGCGCTTTCTGTTCACGGGCAACGTGCGGGTGAGCCAGGACGTGATGAGCCTGAAGGCCGACCGGCTGGAGGCCTTCTATCCGCCGGACTCGAGCGACCCCGACCGCCTCGTTGCGACGGGCCATGTGGTCGTGAGCCAGCGCGATCAGGAGGCGCGCTGCGACGTTGCGACCTACATGAAGGCGGAGCAGCGCATCTTCTGCCGCGGCAACGCGGAAATGCGACAGGGTGAAGACCGCGTTCGCGGCAAGGAGATCGAGATCCGGCTCGACACGGACCAGCTCATCGTGCGGGGCGGCGCCGAGGTGCACATCCTGCCGAAGTCGAAGCCGCCCGCTGCGGGTGGGAAGCAGGGCTGATGCGCGTCTGCCTGCGCGCCGAGCACCTGTGCAAGCGCTATGGCGAGCGCGAGGTCGTGAGACGTCTCGATCTCGAAGTGATGCCGGGGGAAGTGATCGGGCTGCTCGGCCCGAACGGTGCCGGCAAGACCACCACCTTCAACATGATCGTGGGGCGCATCCGTCCGAGCTCGGGAAGGGTCTTCCTCGGCGAAGAGGACATCACGCCCCTGCCGATGTATCGCCGCGCCCGGCGGGGGATCACCTACCTGCCGCAGGAACCGTCGATCTTCCGCAAGCTCACCGTGGCGCAGAACGTGCTGGCCATTCTCGAGACCGTCGAGCCTGACGCCGCACTCCGGCGCGAGCGCCTGCACGAGCTCCTGGCCGAGCTCTCGCTGCTCGATCGCGCCGACCAGCGGGGCGATTCACTCTCCGGGGGCGAGCGCCGCCGCGTCGAGATCACGCGCGCGCTGGTGCTCGACCCGAAATTCATCCTGCTCGACGAGCCCTTCTCGGGCATCGATCCGATCGCCGTCATCGAGATCCAGAAGATCGTCGAGCAGCTCCGCGAGCGCGGCATCGGCATCATCGTGACCGACCACAACGTGCGGGAGACGCTCTCGATCTGCGACCGCGCGTACATCATCAAGGACGGTGTGATCCTGCGCGCGGGATCGCCGGAGGACGTGGCGGCCGATCCGCGCGTGCGCGAGATCTACCTCGGGGAGAACTTCCGCCTGGGCTGATCCCGGGCGGGGAGGTCGGTTCGAGACCAATGGCGATCGAGATCAAGCAACAGCTCCGCCTGGCGCAGCAGCTCGTGATGACGCCGCAGCTGCAGCAGGCCATCAAGCTATTGCAGCTCTCGCGGCTCGAGCTCGTCAACCTCGTGCAGCAGGAGCTGCAGGAGAACCCCGTTCTCGAGGAGGGGCTCGAGACCGAGGAAGTCTCGAACGCCGAGGTCGAGCGCGAGGTCGAGGCCCCCGACGCACCGCAGCCGGAGTCGCCCGAGGGGCCAGCCGAGCGCGAGGCCAGCGACGCCGAGAAGATTGCCGACATCGACTGGCAGAACTACATGGAGTCGAATCCGCAGACCTCGTTCTCCGAGGCGCGTGATGACGGTGATCGGCCCTCGATGGAGAGCTTGCTGAGCCGGAGGCCATCGCTGGCCGAGCATCTCGAGTGGCAGCTCCAGCTTTCGGCCTTTTCGCCGGAAGAGCGAGAGGCGGCGCAGTGGATCATCGGGAATCTCGACGAGGATGGTTACCTCCGGGAGGGTCTCGAGGACGTGGGCCGTCAGTCCGGCCTTCCCATCGAGACGCTCGAGGCGGCGCTCGCGA
>CAYOIG010000692.1:0-5583 GCA_964403915.1 uncultured Myxococcaceae bacterium | reverse complement strand
TCGACGATTCGTTCCAGTCGGAGGCCGAGTGGGACCTCGAGGCCAGCGGCCGCGGGCGCAAGAGCCGGCTCCTGCTGCGACACCGCCGCTCCGGCCGCTACCTCGCGAGCGCCGGGCTGGTGGACGGCCCCGGCGCGGCCGCCGACATCCGGCTCCACCCGCGCGAAGGCTGCGCCGAGTTTCCGGAGGCGACGCTCGACGCCGAGGGCCGCGTCGAGCCCCCGCGCTTCGCGGACGGCTCGGTGTTCGGCTTCGTGGATGCGCACTCGCATCTGCTCTCGAACTTCGCCTTCGGCGGCGGCGGCATCTTCCACGGCGCTCCCTTCCACCCTCTCGGCATCGAGCACGCGCTGCCCGACTGCAAGCTCTTCCACGGCGAGGAGGGCCGGAAGGATCTCTTCGGCTACGGCTTCGACAGCCGCGGCGGAGACCCCCTCGATCTGCTGCTGAGCTTCGCATTCGGCCAGACGCCGACGCCGAACCATGCCACTGCGGGCTGGCCCGACTTCACCGACTGGCCGAGCGCCTTCGACAGCTCGACCCATCAGGTGCAGTACTACAAATGGCTCGAGCGGGCGTATCTCGGCGGCCTGCGGCTGGTGGTCCAGCACGCGACGAGCAACCAGATCATCTGCGATCTCATCAAGGGAGGCGGCGTCCAGCGCACGCGCTACGCCTGCAACGACATGGTCGCGGTCGATCGCATCATCCAAGAGACCTACAACATGGAGGCGTACATCGACGCGCAGGAGGGAGGCCCTGGCCGAGGCTGGTTCCGCGTCGTGAAGTCGCCCGCCGAGGCGCGCCGCGTGATCCGCAGCGGCAAGATGGCGGTTCTCCTGGGCATCGAGACCTCGAATCTCTTCGACTGCTTCCTGGTGCCGTCCGCCGAGCATCCGGCGTGCACCGAGCAGGACGTCGTGGCGGCCCTCGACCGCTATCACGCGCTCGGCGTGCGGGTGATCTTCCCGGTGCACAAGTACGACAACGCCTTCTCCGCCGGAGACGGTCAGAAGCTCTTCATCGAGGCGGGCAACTTCATCCAGACGGGGCACTTCTCGAACTACACGCCCGCGTGTGATGCGAGCGTCCCCACCGTCTTCGACCGCGGCCCGGCGAGCTTTCCCGGGCTCAATCACCCGCGCGAAAACTACTTCTCCGCCCCGCCGAACGACATGAGCGGCTTCGCCGACGATCCCTTCGGCACGCTCGTGCCCTTTCTCGGCGCGCTGCTCCAGCCGGCCGGCACGGAGGAGGTCTGCCAGTCGGCCGGCCTCACGCCCCTCGGCGAGTTCCTGATCGCACAGATGATGCAGCGGGGCATGATCGTCGAGCTCGACCATCTGCCGCGCCGCTCCTACAAGCGGGTCTTCGAGATCCTCGGGCAGAACGACTACCCCGCGGCGGGAACGCACGGCCTCAACAACTTCGGCGATCTCTACCGGCTGGGCGGAATCTCGGCGACCGGCTTCGGCCGCTGCCGCGCCGAGAACGCCAGCGCCACCATGGACGACGGCTTCCAGAGCCGCATCCGGCTGATCGAGGACAACGGCGGCTTCCCGGCCGAGGGCTTCGGCTTCGATCTGAACGGCTTCGCCGGCGCTCCGGGCCCGCGCTTCGGCGCGAAGCGCGTGTGCGGGAGCGTTCCCCAGACGGATCCCGTCACCTATCCGTTCCGCTCCTACGCGGGCGACGTGACCTTCTACGAGCCGCGGGTCGGAAACCGCAGCATCGACTTCAACACCGAAGGGATGGCCCACATCGGGCTCGTCCCCGAGCTGATCGAGGACGTGCGGCGTGACGGCGTGAGCGACGCGGAGCTCGAGCCCCTCTTCAAGTCGGCCGAGGGCTATCTGCGGATGTGGGAGAAGGCCGAGCGCCGGGCGGCCTCGCTGCGCGTTCAGCGGTAATCGTGGGTGGGCGGGAGTGCGGCCTGTAGGCCCAGCGGCGCGAGCTCGCGTACACGCAGGTGGATCACGCCCTCGAGGTTCTGGATCGGCCCGGCGATCTCGACGAGGGCCGAGGTCTGGAGCGCGGCCCGGAAGCGCCGGAAGTCGTCCGCCGTGAGAACGGCGTTGGCCATGCCGGTCTCGTCCTCGAGGGTGAGAAAGCAGAAGCCCTTTGCGGCAACGGGCCGCTGGCGCACGATCAGGTGGCCCGCGAGGCGAACGCTGCGGCCATTCGGAGCGCGGCGCAGCGCCTCTGCGGTGACGACGCCGCGGGCCGCCAGCGCCGGCCGCAGGTGTGCGAGCAGCTGCGGCCCGGTGGTGATGCCGCTCGTGCGGTAGTCGGCGAGGGTCTCTTCGAGCGGCGTCATCTCGCCGAGCGGGCAGGCGCCGTCCCCGGGCACCGTTCCCGCGAAGAGGGAGCCGGGGTCGCGCTCCAGTGCCGCCACCTGCCAGAGGGCCGCGCGGCGCGTGCGCGCGGCCGCGTCGAGGCTGGCGAGAGCGCCGAGCTCGGCCAGCGCGTCGAGCTCGGCGCGGCGCAGTGCCACGCGCTTCGCGAGATCGGCCGCGCTCGTGAAGGGGGTGCGCGCGCGCTCCGCCTCGAGCGCGCGCGCCGTCTCCGCGCGCAGACCCGCCACGAAGCGCAGGCCGAGCCGCACGGCGGGCTGCGTGCCGCTGCGTGCCGGCTCCAGCGTGCACTCCCAGCTCGCGTGCGCCACGTCGATCGGGAGCACCTCGACGCCGTGACGCTGCGCGTCCTTCACCAGCGTTGCAGGATGGTAGAAGCCCATGGGCCAGGAATTGAGCAGCCCCGCCAGGAAGGCCGCGGGGTGGTGCGCCTTCAGGTACGCCGAGGCATAGGCCAGCAGCGCGAAGGAGGCCGCGTGCGACTCGGGAAAGCCGTAGAGCGCGAACGAGGTGATGCCGCGAACGATCTCGTCCTGCGCCTCGCCCGCAATGCCGCGCTCCCGCATGCCGTCGCGCAGCTTCGCCTCGATCTTCGCCATGCGCGCGGCCGAGCGTTTCATGCCCATCGCGCGGCGCAGCTCCTCGGCCTCGCCGCCCGTGAAGCCGGCCACCGTCATCGCGATGCGCAGGAGCTGCTCCTGGAACAGCGGCACGCCGAGGGTGCGTGCGAGAATGGGCGCGAGGCTCGGATGCGGGTAGCTGACGGGCTCCCTTCCCGCGCGCCGCGCGAGATACGGGTGCACCATGCGCCCCACGATGGGCCCGGGCCGGATGATGGCGACCTCCACCACCAGGTCGTAGAAGCGCTCTGGCTTCATGCGCGGGAGCGTTGCCATCTGCGCGCGGCTCTCGATCTGGAACACGCCCACGGTGTCGGCGCGCCGGATCATGGCGTAGGTCGCGGGATCGTCCGCGGGCAGCTTCGCGAGATCGAGCTCGACACCCTCGTGCTCGCGCACCAGCGGGAGCGTCTTCTCGAGGGCATTCAGCATGCCGAGGCCGAGCAGATCGATCTTGAGGATGCCGAGGTCTGCGCAGTCGTCCTTGTCCCACTGCACGACGGGACGGCCCGGCATGGCGGCGGGCTCGATGGGCACGACCTCGTCGAGGCGGCCCGCCGCGATCACGACGCCGCCGGAGTGCTGGCCGAGGTGCCGCGGCAGGCCGCGCACGCGCTCCACCAGTGCGAGCAGCCTCTGGATGCGAGGAGCCTCCGGATCGACGCCCGCACGGCGCAGCAGGGCGTCTCGCTCCGCCGCGCGGGCGGCCTCGTTCGCGGCGCGCGGCGCGGGGCCGGGGCCATCTGGGGGCGCATGCAGATCGAGATCGAAGCTCGCGAGCAGCTTCGCGAGCCGGTCGATGGCCTCCGGCGCGAGGCCGAGCACCTTGCCCATCTCGCGAACGGCGAGCCGCGTGCGGTAGGTGATGACGTTCGCCGTCATGGCGGCGCCATGAGGCCCGTAGCGCGCGAGCACGTACTGGATCACGCGCTCGCGCTTCTCGCCCGAGGGCAGGTCGAGATCGATGTCGGGCCACTCGCCGCGCTCTTCGGAGAGGAAGCGCTCGAAGAGCAGCTCCATGCCCACGGGATCGACGGCCGTGATGCCGAGCGCGTAGCAGACGGCGCTGTTGGCGGCGGAGCCGCGGCCCTGCACCAGGATGCCCTCGCGCTGCGCGAAGCAGACGATGTCGTGGACGATCAGGAAGTAGCCGGCGAGATCGAGCTTCGTGATCACGGTGAGCTCGTGCTCGAGCTGCGCGCGCACACGCTGCGAGAGCGGCATGCCGTAGCGGAGCGCAGCGCCGGCGAAGGTCTCGCGGCGCAGCCACGACGCCTGCGTCTCGCCGGCCGGAGTGGGGAAGGTCGGGAAGCCGTAGCCGAGATCCTCCAGCGTGAACGCGCAGCGGTCTGCGATCTCGCGCGTGGCGCGCAGCCAGGCCGGGCGATCGGCGAAGCGCTCGGCCATTTCTCGCGGCGCGCGCAGGCAGCGCTCGGCGTTCGGGAGCAGGGCCCGGCCGGCGCGGTCGAGCGTGGTTGTGTGGCGCAGGCAGGTGAGGGCGTCGAGCAGGCGCCGATCCTCCGGCCGCGCGCAGCGGACGTCGTTCGTGGCCACCACCGGCACGCGGGCCGCACCGGCCAGCGCCACGGCGCGGCGCGCGGCCACCTCGGCCTCGCGGTCGAGATGGCGGGAGACGTCCACCCACAGGCGCTCTCCAAAGAGGCCCCGGGTCCGGGAGAGCAGGGCGGGTGCGAGGGAGGCGTCGCCCCGCAGCAGGGCCACGAGGCCGGCCGCATGCTCCTCCAGCCGCTCCCAGGAGCAGGCCGGCGCACCCCGCGGCGAACCGCGGCGACCGGCCGTGAGCAGGCGCGAGAGGTTGCGATAGCCGGCCCGAGACTCGGCCAGCAGCAGCAGGCGCGCTCCCCCTGCGAGCGTCACGTCGGCGCCCACGATCGCACGCAGGCCCGCGGCGCGGGCCGCCTGGTGGAAGCGAGGCGCCCCGTAGAGCCCGTCGCGGTCGGCCAGGGCGAGGGCCCCGTAGCCGAGCTCTGCCGCACGCTCGGCCAGGGCTTCGGGGCCCGAGGCGCCCTCGAGGAAGGAGAAGCCGCTCCGGGCGCGCAGCTCCACGTAGTCTTCGTGCCCGGGGCGCCCCATGCCCCTAGTTTCGCAATTGTTTCGCGCTCCGGCCAGCGGCGGCGGGAGAGCGGTAGGATGCGCCCGTGGCCGCACCCGCCGTGCTCATCGCCGATGACGACGACCTGCTGCGCCGGCTGATGCAGCGGGTGCTCGAGACGAGCGGCCACCGCGTGCTGGTGGTGTCGAATGGGGACGACGCCGTATCGACGCTCGCCTCCGCGCCGGGGGAGATCGGTGTGGCGGTGCTCGACGTCCTCATGCCACCCCATGGCGCCCTCGCGGCGATGGCCCGCATGCGCGAGATCCATCCCGGTGTCGGGATCGTGCTCACGAGCGGGCTTCCCGCGCAGCAGTCCGTGGCCGCGCTCGTCGCCGAGCGCCACGCCGTCTTCTTGCAGAAGCCCGTCGCGCCGGAGGCGCTGCGGCGGGCCGTGCGTGCGCTCCTGGCCGAGCAGGCCGAGGCCTAGCGTGGCGTCGGTCCTCGTGGTCGGGGGCGGCATTGCGGGCCTCGCCTGCGCCTTTCGGCTGCAGCA
>CAYOIG010000691.1:0-1840 GCA_964403915.1 uncultured Myxococcaceae bacterium | reverse complement strand
CTCGCCAGCGCTGCCACGTCGGGAAAGCGCGCGAGGAAGCGCTGCCAGTACGGGATCACCGTCTCGACGCGCGTCTGCTGCAGCATCGCCTCGGAGATCCAAACCGCGTAGGGATCGCGCGTGCGCCGCCACGGAAGATCGCGGCGGCTGGCGTCGTACCAGGTAAGGAGCGCCGCGCGTTCGCCGCGGCCCGGCTGCGGCCGCGGTGCCGACGTCACCGCCGCACCGGGAGAGTCAGCGCTCCGGAGCGGCGGGCGCCGGCGCCGTCGACACGCTGGCCGGAGCCGCTGCCTCCGCCGCCACCGCCGGCTGGCCGGGAGCGGGGACGAGAAGGGCGTCCACCTTCTCCCGGATCCACTTCGGATCCCACCACTCCACGGGATCCACGTAGACGCCGCCCAGCAGCGTCGCGAAATGGAGGTGGTCGCCCCCTGCGAGGCCCGTGGCTCCCGAGAGCCCGATGATCTGCGCCTTCTTCACATCGTCTCCGGGCTTCACGTCGATGCGAGAGAGATGGCCGTAGAGCGTGAAGAGATCGAAGCCATGATCGAGGATGACACAGCCGCCGTAGATGCCGAGGTCGTCGGCGTAGACCACGCGGCCCGAGTTCGAGGCCGTAACGGGCGAGGTCATGGTCGTCGCGAGATCGAAGCCATAGTGGGTTGCCTGCGAGACCTGCTGCCCCTCGACGAAGTAGCTCCGCTTCTCCGCGAACTGGCTCGTCACCTTCGAGTTGCGGAGCTGCTCGAAGGCGCCGTCCCAGAGCTTCTCGTCGGCGCTCTTGCGCGTGGCCTCGCGGATCTTCTGCTCGTCCTCGGCGCGGCCGGCGCTGTTGATCTTCTGGAACGCAGCCACCCGATCGGTCGCATCGACGCCGCGCGCACCGGCCAGCTCGGTCACCTTGTTCTCGAGGAACTGCGGGCCGAGGTTGAGCGTCACGTCGGGAAAGCGCCGCTCCTTGAAATGCGTGGCCCAGCCCACCAGGGTGCGGTTGCCGGCGGCATCCTCGGCCACGACGCGAATCGGAGGATCGGGAGGCGCATCCTGCGGAATCGCGAAGAAGGCGAGGCGGCGCCCGCGGGTGTCGCCCGGGTAGGGATGTCCGCGGAAGAAGAGCTCTCCCACGAGAACACCATCCCGTGTAGAATCCTCACCCACCTGGTAGACGGCGAGGCCCGAACCGCCGCGCTGCAGATAGGTCTGGGTGTTCTCGACGGAGACGCGCGGCGGCTTCGTGTCGATGCTGACGGGAAACTCCGCGACGGTCCGGCCCCCGCCGAGGAGGGTGCGCCACGACCAGTCGCGCGCCACGACGCGCAGCGTGAATTGACCATCCGCGAGGCCGAGGCTCTTCACGTCGAGGGGCACCTCGATCTTCTCCCGGCCGACGTCGCTTCCGGCGAGCCAGCCGCCGGGCAGCTCCCGGGAGCCGAGCGGCTTCTCGCCCGCGGGCGTCAGCAGCGAGACCGCGATGTCGCGGAGCCCCGAGCCCTCGTCCGCGACCTCGATGGCGACGGCCTTCGGCTGGCGGCCGACGGCCAGCCCTTGCGGCGCTTCGACGGAGGGCGCAGAGCCCTCGCAGCGCAGGATGCCGAGGCCGCCGAGGCCCAGGACGACGACTGCCAGTAGAACGATCAGGATGCTGCGCATGCCCTTGCTTCCCCCCCCGAGTGCATGGGCCCAACGAACCGGGGGGAGTCTACCGAAGCTCGGGCCGTACGTTGACGCCGCAGCGCTCCTCGCGGATCCTCCGCGCGCCCGGGCAGTCGCCCCGCCTTTCGCAGCCTAGGAGTCCAGCCATGCGCCGCATCGTCCTGCTTCGCCACGGAGAGACCACCGG
>CAYOIG010000690.1:0-2475 GCA_964403915.1 uncultured Myxococcaceae bacterium | reverse complement strand
CGAAGACCTCGCCGGCTCCGCGGGCTTCAGCGTGCGGACGGTGGTGAGCCAGGATCCGCTCGAGGTGGTGGTCGAGGAGGCGCGTGCGGCCTATGACCTGGTGGTGATCGGCGTCTCGGAGGAGCTGGGGCTCCAGCCGACTCTGCTCGGAACCGGTCACGAGCGTCTCGCGCGCGAATGCCCGGCCTCGATGCTGATCGTCCACAAGCGCGTCGCGCTCTAGGGGCGTCCGGGCCCTGCACGCGGAGCTGCCGGTCGGCTGCCGGTTCGGGCGGGCGGCGCGGATCGCGAGCGGGAGGCGCCTCCGCATGGTGTACGCTGAGGGCCGCTGCCGCTGGAGGACTTCGTGCGAATCCCGTGTCGCCGCGAGATCACCGCTGCGTTGCTGCTCGGCACCCTCGCGCTCGCAGGCTGCTACCGCGAGTTCGAGTGGCAGGCGCGCGAAGCAGACGTGCGTACCGAGCGCCTGTGTGCCGAGGCGGCCGATCCGGACCAGGCCCCGGACACGACCTTCATCGACTGCGCGATCGAGGGCGACTCGTTCGCGCCCTCGGACGTCGCGGAAAGGCGCGAGCTCGTCGTCCTCGCCTACAACATCGAGCGTGGCTTCGGAGAGGACGCGCAGCTCGATCTCCTGCTGAACGATCCGGCCGTTCCCGTGCCCGACGTGCTGCTGCTCTCGGAGGTGGATCGCGGCTGCCGCCGCACGCAGTATCGCAACGTCGCGCGCGACTACGCGCAGGCCTTCGGCTACTTCTACGTCTATGCGACGGAGTTCGTCGAGCTGCCGGGAGACCGCGGTGAGACGGGCCCCTACGATCCGCCGCTCTGCGAGCACGGCAACGCCATCGTCTCGCGCTGGCCGCTCGCGAACGTGCGGCAGATCCGCTTCGCGCAGAACCGGAGCTGGTACACACCCGTCGGATTCCCCAACCCCGACGAGCCGCGCCTCGGCGGCCGCGTCGCGATTGCCGCAGACATGCGCGTGGGCGACCACCTGGTCCGCCTCTACGCCGCACACCTCGAGTCGAACCCGCCGCTGAGCGTTCGCGATGCGCAGGTGCGCGAGATTCTCGACGACGCGCGAAGCGTCTTCTACCCGGTCGTGGTGGGCGGCGATCTCAACACCTACGAGATGGCCTTCGCCCTCTACGGCGGCTTCGAGGATCAGAACATGCGGGCCTTCCGCGAGGCGGGCTTTCGCGATGCGCACGCGGGGCTGCCGCTTGCGGAGCGCGCTACGGCCATCGATCGAATTCCGCTCGTGATCGATCTGATCTATGCGCGCGGGGCCAAGACCTTCGCCCCGGGCGTGTGCCCGGGCCCGCGCTGCGATGCGCTCTCGGATCACCGCCCGGTGTGGACGACCGTGGCGCTCGCGTGCGATGCGCCCGACCCCGACTGCGACGGCATTCCCGACCCCGCCGACAACTGCCCGCGCTGGTGGAACCCCGAGCAGACCGACGCTGCGGGAGACGGCGTCGGCGACGCCTGCCAGACCCGGGTGGCCGAGTAGCGCGGCTGCTCCGTCAGGTCTCCTTGCGGCCTTTCGGGCCGCCTCTCGGACCTCCCCGCTCCTGGCAGACCGGGCCCTCTGCGAGGGTACAACGGACCTCGGAGTCGCGACGCCGCGCTACGCTGCAATGCGACATGCGTCGCGCCTTCTCACGCCGGGTCACTGCCGGCCTCGCCGGCCTGCTCCTGCTCGCGGGCGGCTGCCGCTCGGTCCCCGGCCTCGGCTACGTGAAAAACGCCCTCTTCTTCTGGGGCGGCGGGGGCCCGGAGTTCACCGAAGAAGACCTGCGCGAGGATCTCGCCGGCTATGCCGCGCGCTTCAAGGCCACGGTGACCGCAACGGCCGACGAGATCGGGGGCGCATCCGCCGACCCGGAGCAAAAGCGCCGGGCCCTGCTCTGGAAGATCCGGATCGTCCCGATCGCCGACGAGGCGGCCTTCCTCAGCGATCCCGAGCGCGCCTACGTGGCGCTCTTCGCGCTCGCCACGTCGCAGCACGACTACCTCGCCACGGGTGCAGGAGCGGACGTCTTCGGCGACGCGCAGCCGGCGGCCGTCGCGGCGAGCGAATCTCTCGTCGCCTCCGCGCGGGACATCGGCCGCCGCTTCCTGAACGACCCGCAGCAGGCGAAGCTCGAGGCACAGGTGGCGGCGCTGGCGCAGCAGCATCCGATTCGCGGCGTCTTCGTCCCGGAGACGGTGCAGGCCGTGGTGACCGCGACCGCGCCGGGCGGCTCGTTCGACTGGGTGATCTCGCTGCCGCTGGCGCCCTTCCGTGCTCTCGAGGGCGTGGACGCGGGCGCCCAGGCGATTCGCGAGTTCAACGCCACGGCGCAGAGCTTCAACCAGATCGTTGCCGATCTTCCGCAGCGCCTGCGCTGGAACGTCGAGCTCTTCTCCTACGAGCTCGAGCAGCGCTCCATGGTCGAGTCGGCGCGCGATTCTCTCGAGAAGGTCGCG
>CAYOIG010000689.1:0-2167 GCA_964403915.1 uncultured Myxococcaceae bacterium | reverse complement strand
ATAGAACGCCTGCGGATTCTGGTAGATCGGGCCGAGGCTCTGGGTGATCGAGATCGACGGGTTGTAGATCGCATTGCCCGCCGTGAGGAAGGTGTCGGCCGACGTGGCCGTGCCCGCCACGGGCAGGCCGGCCGCATCGACCGCGGCCTCCGCAAAGCCGAACTGCCCCCCGCCGATGAAGAAGAGGGGGTTGGTCTCGGCGATCGTGAGGGCGCCGGCCCCCCCGGCCGCGACCAGGCCGATCGCGAACGCGAACGCTCCCAGAGCGCCGCGGCAGAGCACGAGCAGACGAGACGACACACGCATCCGACTCACCCCCGATCGAGCCCGAGCCTGCGGGCAGGCTCAGGCCCAGCTCGTGATTGTGTCCGGAGGCCCCCCTGGTGTCAGATCCGGCAGCTCCCTCCGGCTGACCGCGCATCTAGGTCTCCAACTCCTCGATCAAAAACACCTTTCCGATCGATGGGAGAACGCCCCATTCGTCTCCCCTGTCACCCCGAGACCACGGCCAGCACCCCCTCGAAGGGGTCTCCCTCGGGGAAGCCGGGGAGCGCGGGGAAGTCCTCGCCGGGGGGCGCGGGCATGAGGTCTGCGAGCTCGACGCCGGCGCGCGACGCCACACGGCGCACGAGCGCCGACAGCGCATGGCCGCCGGCGCGGTCGTTGCGACAGATCAGCAAGCAGCCCCCGGGCGCGAGGCGCCCGAGCGCGCTCTCCAGCAGCGGCTCGAGGTCTCGGCGCACCGACCAGAAGCGCCGGCCGGCCGCTGCGGCCGTGGGCGGATCGAGGACGATGCCGTCGAATCGATCCTCGCCGGGGAGGCGCTCGAGGAAGCGGCGGCTGTCGCCCTTCACGCAGCGGTGTTGCGCCGCGTCGAGCCGGTTGCGTTCGAGCGAGCGTTCGAGGCAGCGCAGCCACGCGGCCGAGAGATCGACGCTGGTCACCTCGGCCGCGCCGGCCGCCAGCAGCGCCACGCTGAAGGCCCCTGTATGCGCGAAGAGATTGAGCCAGCGCCCGCCACGAGCGCGCCGGGCGAGGCGATCCCGGTTCTCGCGCTGGTCGAGGTAGAGGCCGATGCCGGGCGACGGATGCGTGGCGTTGCCGAGCCCGGGATCGACCTCGAACACGAGCCCTCGCTCGCGCACGAGGAGCTGCCCGTCCGCACCGCACGCTTCCGGCGCAAACGTTCCGCGTGCGAGACGCACGCAGGTGAGCACACCGGCTGGCCGCGCGCGCAGATGCACCACCTCGACGACGGCAGGATCGGCGCCGAGCGCCGGAGCGAGCATTCGCAGCACCGCATCCACGGCGCGCGCGGTGATCTGCGCGCACGCGCGGCCCGTAACGAGCACGCGCAGGCAGGAGCCGAGGCGGTCGATGGCGAGCCCCGGAAGGCCGTCCGCCTCGCCGTGCACCAGGCGGAAGGCATCGCTGCCGCCTTCGGTCTCGGCCGCGTCGAGAAGCCGCCGCCGCCGCGCCAGCGCCGTTGCGACGCGCGCCTCGACGCTTCCGCCGTCGCGCGCGGCCTCTCTGCGCGACCAGATCCGCGCGGCGAGGGGCCCCTCCCCCTCCACTCGCGCGAGCCCGCCGGGCTCACCGCCGGGGCCGCGAAGCGCCACCAGCGATCCCTCGCGAAAGCGGCCGGCATCTCCCGTCTCCGTGTCGGTGAGAACCCACGGATGGCCGCGGGCCACGGCGCGCAGCGTCGCTTGCGAGACGACGAGCGACGCCATCTCGGCGGAGCGCGCGCCACGCCCGGCCTCCGCCGGGAAGATCGGCTCCGCCGGAAGGAGATCCTTCGGCGGCTCGCAGGAAACGTCGATCCCCTCCTCCGGCAGCAGCAGGCGTTCGCTCCAGAGGCGAAGCCCTCCCGCAACGAGGCGGCCGCCAAAGCGCGCGTCGCCGAGAACGGCGCAGCCTGCGCGGGCCAGCGTCTCGCGCACGGCGTCCGGCGCGAGCGCGCCGGGCTGCAGCGCGAGCTCCGCCACGCCATCGTGTTCGTGGACGACCTCGAAACGCAGCGGTGTCGCCTCGCCCGTCTCGAGGGCGCCGTTCGGCCAGGGCGGCGCCACCACCAGCGCGTGCTCCTTGCGAAGGCCCCCGCGTGCCAGTGCGGCGAGCAGCCGCGCCCGCGCACTCTCGTCGAACGCCAGCAGCCACAGGGCGT
>CAYOIG010000688.1:0-3568 GCA_964403915.1 uncultured Myxococcaceae bacterium | reverse complement strand
TCATGCCGAGATGCAGGACGAGACGGCTTCCGTCGTCGAGCCCGGCCACGAGATACTTGCCCAGGCGCTCGAGGCCGAGCGCCGTGCGACCGACGAGGGCGCTGCGCAGGCGCTGCGGCGGCGTGAGAAAGAAATAGCCCGGCTTCGTGGTCTGCACGCCCGCAATGCGGCGGCCGAGCAGCGCGGGCGCAATGCGCTCGCGCGTGATCTCGACTTCCGGAAGCTCGGGCACGCGCGCTCAGCTCCTCCACGGCTCCACGAGGATCTTGGCCTGATCCCCGGGGCTGCGCAGCGTCTCGAAGGCGCGCGGCACGTCGTCGAGGGGGATGCGGCCGGTGATGAGCGGCGCCACGTCGATGCGACCCTCGGCGATGGCGTTCAGCGTGCCAGCGAACTCATGGGGCGCGTAGCCGAGCACGAACTGCAGCGAGAGCTCCTTGTTGATGGCGATCATCGGCCGGATGCGGTCGTCTTCCATGCACACGCCTGCGACCACGATGCGCGCGGCACGCGGCGCGTCCTTCATCAGGCGATCGATCAGGCCCGGCACGCCCACGCATTCGAAGATCACGGCCGGACGCAGCTTCGCCACCTCGCGAAAGTCCTCGATCGCCGGCCGGTCGGCGGGGTCGTTCACGACGTGGGCGCCGAGGGTCTCGGCGAGCCGCCTCCGCGCGGGCGAGTAGTCGGAGGCCACGATCGGCTCGATGCCCTCGAGCCGCAGCGCTGCGATCACGGCCAGACCCACGGGCCCGCAGCCGATCACCAGCGGCACGTCCGCCTTCTGGAGCTTCGCCATGGCGACCGCGTGCAGCCCCACGGCCATGGGCTCGGTGAGGGCTGCGTGCTCCGTGGCGAGACCGTTCGGCACGGGCAGCAGGAAGCCGGCGCTCAGCAGCATCCGCTCGCCGTAGCCGCCGGGAACCTCGTTCGAGTAGCCGACGGGCTCGATGCCCGGCGGGCGCAGCAGCATCGGCATCGAAACGGCGCGATCGCCGGGGCGCAGGCGGCTGGTCGTCCCGGGCCCGAAGTCGAGAACCTCGACACAGAACTCATGGCCCATCACGAGGTCGCGAGACAAATCGAGGGCGAAGGGGGCCCCCGACTCGCGCGCGGCCTCCACCATCTTGTCGGCGTGCGTGAGGGCGTGGAGATCGGAGCCGCAGATGCCGCAGGCGAGCGTGCGCACCAGTGCCTCGCCGGGCCCCGGCACGGGATCCGGCACGGTATCGACCACGAGCTTCGAGTCTCGCATCACGACGGCGCGCATCACGCTCCCCCTGCTGGTGCGTCGGCGCCGGAGGCCAGCACCACCTGGTTCTTGCAGCGTGCCTTCGCGGCGTACATCGCGCGATCGGCCGCCTGGAAGAGACCCTCGGCCGTGCGCGCGTGGTCCGGGAAGCTCGCGACGCCGAGGCTCGCGGTCACGGCGGAGACGTCGATCGCCGTTCCTTCGAGCACGTTCATGGCCTCGATCGAGGCGCGCAGTCTCTCCGCGAACACCAGGGCCTCGTCCGTCTTGGTGTCGGGAAGGATGACGACGAACTCGTCGCCACCAAAACGCGCCCCGATGTCGCCGGGCCGGAGCAACCCGGCGATGCGGTGCCCGACCTGTCCGATGGTGCGGCTGCCCACGAGGTGGCCATGGCCATCGACGACGGCCTTGAAGCAGTCGAGGTCGAGGACGACGAGCGAGAGGGGCGTGCCCCGCGCGAGGAGAGCCGGAAGCAGCTCGTTGAAGTGGCGCGTATTCGAGAGGCCCGTGAGATCGTCGGTGAGGGCGGCTTGCCTCGCCGCGCGGTAGAGCGAGGCGTTCTCGAGGGCGATGGCGGCGTGATCGGCGAGGGCCTGCACCATGCGCAGCTCCTCGTCCGTGAAGGCGCTGCCGTCGAGCTTGTTGAGACACTGGATCACGCCGAGAAGCCTTCCCTTCATCACCGGCGGCACGCAGAGCATGGTTCGCGGCGCGAAGCCGGTGATGCGCTCGACCTCGGAGTAGTAGCGGGGATCGGAGCGGACGTCGTCGAGGCGAACCGGCAGCCGGTGGGTTGCGACCCAGCCGGCGATGCCCTGGTCGAGGCGGAGGCGAAGCCCGTCCACGATGCCCGATTCGAGGCGGCGCGAGGCGCCCAGCAGCAGCTCGCGCCCTCCCGCCCCCTGCAGCACGAGCGTGGCGTCCTCGCTCGGCACCGCTGCCGCCACCTCCTCGAAGAAGCCTTGGAGCGCCGCTGCGTCGCCGGCGAGCTGCTCAGGCTCGCTGCGCTCGCCGAGGGCGTCGGCCAGTGCTGCGACGCACGCCTCGTCTTCGGCCGTGAAGTCGGCACCGTCGTAGCGATCGACGAGCTCGAGAGCCCCGACGACCTGCCCCCCCCGATGCAGGGGCACGGCCAGCAGGTTGCGCGTCGCGTGGGCGATCTCCACGGGAGCGATGCCGAGGAAGCCCACCTCACCGGGCTCGTTCACGCGCACACTGCGGCCGGTTCGGATGACGAAGGCAGCAAGGCCACCCAGCGCCTCACCGCGCAGACCCGCGAAGGTGCGCTCGCGCAGCGTCTCGGTCGCCGCAAAGACGAGCTCGCCGCGGCCCGGGTCGTGGAGCAGGAGCGAGAGCGCCTCGGCCTCCGTGAGCGTCTTGATGCGGCCCAGCACGAGGCGCAGCACCTCGGGCAGCTCGAGGCTCGAGGTGATGGCGCGGATCGACTCGCTCACGGCGGCGAGCTCCTGCAGCCAGGCGTCGCGGCCGGGCGTCACGGCAGATCGCCCATCACAGAACCCGGAACCCGGCGAGATCGTCGCCGGGCGCCTCTTCCGTGAACGTGAGGTCATCGACGCGGGCCGACGGCGGCCCTTTGCGGCAGACCTCCAGCAGCGCCTCCGTGGCGGGGCGTGGCCCCTGGGCCAGCACCTCCACCGATCCATCGTGCAGGTTCCGCGCGAAGCCCGAGAGGCCGAGAGCCCGCGCCTGCTCCTGCGTCCAGCCGCGAAACCAGACCCCCTGGACGCGGCCGCGGATGCGAAGCCTTAGGCGCACGCCCGGTTTCTGCGTCCCGCTCATGGCTGCTCCCTCGATCCCGGTCCCCCGATCCCGGTCCCTCGGCCCATGGTACGCCGCAGCGCGCCGACCGCGACGCCCCCCGGCGGGCGCGGCCCGGGTCCGCCCGTATACTGCCCCGGGCGCACGATCTCCGGCCGCTCCGGAGATCATCCCGCGCTCGTGAGGGGGAAGCAGATGCGATCGAAGGTGCGATCGAAGACGAACCGGCTCCTTTCTGCGCTCGGCGCTCTCGGTCTCGCCGCAGCGCTCGGAGGCTGCGCCGCCCAGCAGGCACGCGAGATGGACGGCATGCTCGCCGCTGCGGGCTTCCAGGTGCGGCCGGCCAATACGCCCGAGAAGCTCCAGCAGCTCAAGTCGCTCACGCCCCGTGCCCTGGTCCAGATGCAGAAGGAAGGCGCACCCTACTGGGTCGTCGCCGACCCCACGGTCTGCCAGTGCCTCTACATCGGCAACGAGGCGGCCTTCGAGCGGTAAGAGCAGCTGTAGCTTCGCTAGGATTACGCGGTCGTGGAG
>CAYOIG010000687.1:0-3089 GCA_964403915.1 uncultured Myxococcaceae bacterium | reverse complement strand
CCGGGTGAGCGCCGCGTACAGCAGCTCTCGATCTGACGAGGAGTTGACCGTGTCGATGGAGATCATTCGTCCCGACACCAACATCGATTTCATCGGCAGATGGCGGATCTGCGTCGCCATCTCGGTGACGGTCATCCTCGTCTCGCTGCTGTCCATCCCCGTGCGTGGCATCCGGCTGGGCCTCGACTTCGCGGGCGGCCACGAGATCCAGGTGAAGTTCACGGAAACGGTTCCGAAGGACGAGGGCGTCGTCCGCGACATCGTGAGCGGGCTGGGCGTCGCCGAGCCGACCATCGTGCGTTTCGGCGAGGGCGACAGCGCCGAGTTCCTGATCCGGTTCCGCGGTGAGCGGGGGAAGCAGGGCGAGGTTGCCGACGAGCTGAGGGCGGCGCTGGAGAAGGGCGTGGGACCGGTGTCGCTGGAGCGCGTGGGCTTCGTCGGGCCGAAGGTAGGGGCCGAGCTGCAGAGCGCGGGCCTCAAGGCCGTCGGCATCTCGTGTCTGCTGATCCTGATCTACATCGGCTTCCGCTTCTCGCCGCGCTATGCGCCGGGGGCGGTCATCGCCCTGATCCACGACATCGTGATCACCTCGGGGGTCTTCGTGATCCTCGGCTACGAGTTCGACCTCACCGTGCTCGCGGCACTGCTGGCGATCCTCGGCTACAGCCTCAACGACACCATCATCGTCTATGACCGCATCCGCGAGAACATGGCGCTGCACACGAAGCACGACCTGCAGGACGTGCTGAACCGGAGCGTCAACCAGACCCTGTCGCGCACGCTGCTGACCTCGGGAACGACGCTGCTCGCGGTGCTCGCGCTGCTGCTGGCCGGCGGCCCGATCATCCGGCCCTTCGCCCTCGCCATGGTGATCGGGATCGTCGTGGGAACCTACTCGTCGATCTACATCGCAGCGCCGACGCTGCTGGTGCTGGAACGGCGCTGGGGCAGTGCCGGGGCGACGCCGGCCAAGGGCTCTCGGCCAGCCCGCGCCTGAGGCGCGGCACAGCGGACACGGGCGCGCCGGAGGCTGCGGACCGGTTCGCCCGAAGCTCCGCGTTCGCGTGTTAGTCTCGCCCGTGGAGACCGGGTGTCGGGCTCCTCTCACGCAGGATCCGGGCTCGCATGCAATCCGCCCTTCGAACGCTCGTGCTCGGGCTCGCCGTGGCATGCTCCGCGCGGTCCGCCCTCGCAGACGCCGATCTGGAAGTCACCCTGGCGGGGATCGATGCCCGGATCGCGGCGGCGCCCGCAGATCCTGTGCCCTGGCAGCAGCGAGCCGCCTTCGAACGGCTTCGTGGCGACCTGGTGCGGGCCGCTGCCGATCTCTCCCGCGCCGAAGCCCTGGGCCTGCCTCCCGCGGTCGCAGCGCGCGACCGGGGTTTCCTTCTGGTCGCGGCGGGGCGCTCGGCCGAGGCCGAGGCCGTGCTCCGGAGCGCCCGGAGCCGAGCGCCGAAGGACGTCACGATCCTCCTGCCGCACGCCCGCTCCCTCGCATCCCTGGGCCGCTTCCGGGAGTCCGCCGACACCTACGCGGAGCTCGTGAAGCTCACGCCCGACGCGAGCCCCGACGTGCACCTCGAGCGGATTCGCGTTCTCGAAGCCCTGGGTCCCGAGGGCTATGACGAGGCGCTGCGTGCTGCCGACGCCGCCATCGCCCTGCGTGGCCCCGTGCCTGCTCTCGAGCAGGCGGCGATCGACATCTCCCTCCGTGCGGGCCGAACCGAGCTGGCGCTGGCGCGACTCGAGCGCATGGCCGCCGCAACGAAGCGCCCCGAGCTCCACCTCCTGCAAAGGGCAGCGATCCTCGAGCGCGCGGGGCGACTCCCGGAGGCCGCGGCCTCCTATGGCGAGACGCTCGCGGCCCTGGAGAGCCTCTCGCCGCAGCGGCGCGCCATGCCGGCCGTCGCGGAGATCGAAGCCCAGGCCCGCGCCGGCATCGCCCGGATCGCGGCCGACGACGAGCCTCGCAAGACCGCTGCGGCGGTCCAGGGAGTCGCGCGATGAGGCTTTACAGGCCCGTCTTCGAAGCCGCGGCGGTCCTCGCCCTTCTTCTCTCCGGCGGGATGCCTCGCACGGCAGCGGCAGAGTCGCCCGGCGACTTCCTCATTCCGGTCGGCGCCACGTGGCGCTATCTCGACAACGGAAGCGATCAGGGCACGGCCTGGCGCGCGACCGGGTTTGCGGACGGCGGCTGGGCGCAGGGCCCGGCGGAGCTCGGTTACGGCGACGGCGGGGAGGCCACGCTGGTGGGCTGCGGCCCCAGCGCGCCGACCTGCAACTCCGGGAACTTCGTCACGACCTACTTCCGCAAGACCTTCAACGTCGTGGACGCCGGCTCCATCGCCGCCCTCGAGCTCGCGATGCAGCGAGACGACGGCGCCGTCGCCTACCTGAACGGTGTCGAGGTCGCTCGCACCAACATGCCGGCCTCCAGCATCACCTACACCACGCTCGCCTCGACGGCCGTCAGCGGCTCCGGCGAAACCACCTTCCTCACCTTCCCGCTCTCGGCGTCCGCGGTGTCGACCGGGAGCAATGTGCTGGCGGTCGAGGTGCACCAGAGCGGCGCCACCAGCAGCGACGTGAGCTTCAACGCGTCGCTGAAGGTGACCACCGCCTCCGCGCTCTCCCTGGTCCGCGCTCCCTACATCCAGAACGTTACGCCGGCGAGCGCGGTGATTCGCTGGCGCACGAGCACGGCCAGCACGACGCGGGTCGCGTGGGGCCTCTCGGCAGGCGCGCTCACCAACATCGTGGACGTGGCCGGCACGCGGACCGAGCACGTCGTCTCGCTCTCGGGCCTGCCGACCGAGACGAAGGTCTTCTACTCCGTGGGCTCCACAACGGAGACCCTCGCCGGCGGCGACGCCAACCACACCCTGAAGGTTCCGCCGCTCGCGGGCCAGCGCCGCCCGATCCGGATCTGGGTCACGGGAGATCACGGCGCCTGCGCGGTCTCGGCACAGGGCTGCACGGACGTCGCGGCGGTCCGCTTTGGCTACACCACCTATGCCGGCGGTCAGCCTGCGGACGTATGGCTCATGCTCGGAGAAAACTTATACAACAGCGGAAGGGACACCGAGATG
>CAYOIG010000686.1:0-3415 GCA_964403915.1 uncultured Myxococcaceae bacterium | reverse complement strand
ACCCCCTGGGGCAAGGGCCGCGCCTACCGGCGGCCTCAAGTCTCGATCTCGAGCGCCATCAGCCCCGGCGACACGGCCTTCTGCGCCGAGCGGTCGTGGTTGCTGCCGTCCCAGATGGCGAACGCGAGCTGCGCCGGCGTGCCGGGAGCGAGCGCGACGCACGAGTCGGTCGCGGCGGCGAGCGGGCGCTGGAAGACGAGCGTCCAGCCGCGGCCGTCGTGGTGCGCGGCGGCTGCGAGGCCGCTCGCCGTGGCGGGGCGGCGGCGGCTCGTGGCGTAGCCCTCGGCGAAGACGTCGAAGGGGCCCGTGCCGTCTGCGCGCCAGAGCCAGGCGTTGACGGGCTTGCCGGGGGCGCCCATGCGGAAGGGGTCGGCGCCGGGCGCGAGCGGGAAGAGGGCCGCCGCCGCGTCGGCGAAGCGGTCGAGGTCGGTGATGCGGTCGTCGCGCGTGGCGTCGGGCCAGGCGAGGCGAAGCCAGAGCGCCGTGCCGTCGTGCGCAGCGCGGGCCTCGAGGCGCGGCACCCTGCCATGGCCCGTGCTCGCGGCGACGTAGGGCGAGACGGCGCTCGCCATCGCCACGGGCGCGGGTGCGAGCGAAACCGCCTGCGGCCGGCAGCGCGCCCACTCCGGAGCGTTCGGATCGAGCAGCCGCGCGCTCGCGACGCCGAGCCGCTGCGCGCGGATCGTGCCGCTCACGTCTTTCTCTCCTCGCGCGGGCGGCCCGCCGCCGCACCCGCCTCCGCCGGATCGCGCGTGAAGCCGCCGAAGCGGTCGCGCCAGATGCGGCTGATGAGAAGGTCCATGAGAGCCGAGGGCTCCTTGCGTGCCCGCTTCGCGCGCTCCTCGCGCAGCGTCGCGAGCGCGCGGTGTACGTCGGGCCCGAAGTAGCGCTCGAGCACCTCGCCGGGGATTCGCATCGTCTCGGTGAGATTGCCCTTCTCGTCGTAGGCGAAGGGCGAGAGCGGCGGCACGTAGTAGACGTTCGGCTGCGTGCCGTACTCGGGGTGCAGCGGCAGCGCGACCTTCCACACCTTCACGAGCTGGTGCACCTGGCTCGTCTCGTCGCCAAGGTAGCCGTAGGCGCGCGTCCTTCCCGGGCACTGGCGGTGACACGCAGGGGCCACGCCCGCCTCGACGCGCGGGAAGCAGCCGATGCACTTCTCGCTCGTGCTCGTCACCGGATTGAACGCGATCATCTTGTACGGGCACGCCTCGACGCAGTGGCGGTGGCCCTCGCAGCGCGCCTGATCGATCACGACGAGGCCGTCCTCGCGCTTGAAGATCGCGTTGCGCGTGCAGGCGTCGAGGCAGGCCGGCTTCGTGCAGTGGTTGCAAAGGCGCGGCAGGTAGAAGAAGTACGGGTTCGGCCACTGGCCCGAGGCCTGGTCCTCGTCCCAGTTGTAGCCCCACGCGGGCGCGCCGCCGTGCGCGCTCTCCGGCTCGAGCCGCTTCGACTGCCCGGCGCCTGCGAAGAGCACCTCGTCGTGGTTGAAGCGGAACGAATCGCCGCAGTCGACGAGCGTCGTGAGCTCGCCCTTTTGCGGGCGGCCGTCGGGGCCGAAGCCGCCTCCCTTCTTCTCGAAGTCACGCGGGTAGCCGCGGCCCGGGCAGGTGGCGACGCTCATCCAGCGCATGTGCTCCGTGCCCGGACGCTGCGTCCACAGGCTCTTGCAGGCCACGACGCACGTCTGGCAGCCCATGCACTTGCCGAGATCGATCACGGCCGCGAGCTGGCGGCTCGACGCGGCGAGATCCGCCTTCGTGGCGCCGCCCTTCATGCGCCGGCCTTCGGGTGGCGGCCGCCTTCACCCGCGGCCTTCGCCCGGGGCGCATCGGCCACCTTCACGAAGTCGACGCGCAGACCGCGGTCGCTGGCGGGCGTCGGCGTGCCGCTGGCGAAGACGTGCCGGAGCTGGCCGTAGCCGCCGGCCAGGTGCAGGCTCTTGGGCAGCCCGACGAGCATCGCGTCGTGGGACTTCCAGCCCTTGAACTGGAAAGGCTCCCACATGTAGACCACCACCTGGTCGGGCCCCACCGCAGCCGAGGTCGAAGCCATCAGCTCGGCCGCGTCGACGTCGTTGAACATCCGAACCGTGTCACCGTCGGCAATGCCCCGCGCTGCGGCCACGCGATCGTTCACGAAGAGCACGGGCTGGCCCCGGTGCAGGCGCAGGAACTCCGGCACCGCGATGTGCATCGAGTGGATGCTGCCACGGATGTGGCCGCTCACGAGGCGGAAGGGGTGCGTGCCGCCGATGGGCGGCGTCTCCTTGAAGGTCGGCAGCGCCTCACCGGCCTCGAGATACCACGGGTGGTCGATGTAGAACTGCGCGCGGCGCGCGTAGGTGGCGTAGGGCTCGGCCTTCTCGACGTGCCAGCGCAGGCTGGTGTAGGGCTTGCCGGGCTCGATCTCGCTGCCGGTCTGCGTGCTGTAGGCCTTGCCGAAGCTGACGAACGGGAGCTGCCCGCGCGCCACCAGCGCGTCGTAGTCGTTGCCCTTTCCGAACAGGCCCGTCGCGCCGGCGACGGCCATGTATTCGCGCACCACGTCGGCGTGGCTCTCGAGATGGCCGTGCATCGTGAAGCGCTCGCCGAGATCCTCGTAGCGCCGTTCCTCGCCACTGGCATCGCGGTACGAAGCGAGACCGCGCGCCTGCGCGCGCTCGCGGACCTTGCGCGCCAGAGCGGCGAAGATCTCCCACTCGGGCTTCGCCTCGCCCCGCGGTGCTACGGCCTGCTGGATGAGCGCCATGTACCGGTTCATGCCGAAGGTGATGGTCGTGTCGTCCTTCTCGCAGTACCACGCCGCCGGCAGCACGATGTCGGCGAAGGCCGCCGAGGACGACATGCGCGTCTCGACCGCGAAGATCATGTCGAGCTTCGGGAACAGATCCTCGACGTAGACGCTGCGCCCGCTGCGCTCGCGCCGTAGCGGGTTGTGCGCCATCAGCATCAGCACCTTCGGCTTCTGCTCGGGGCCAGGGCGCGCCTGCTGGGCGTCCCACCAGCCGTTCGCGACCGACTCGCGCAGCGCCTCGCCGAAGGTCCGCGGGACGGCCGGGTCGCCCCACTCCGGGCGGTCCCAGAGCTTCGCGTAGCCCGCGTGGTGGTAGAGCCAGAAGACGGGCGGCACGACGCCGAGGCGTTTGGTCTGCCGCGACATCATCTCGGCGTGGACCACGCCGTCGGTGACCTCACGATCCTTCCACCACAGCTCGGCCCTCAGCTTCAAGCTCTGGCCGAGCATCCCGAGCAGGCCACCGCGGGCCACGGGACGCTCCAGCATCATCAGCAGCGCGACGTGCTCGATTGGTACCAGGAAGCAGTTGAAGCCCGTTCCGGGCTTGCCCCAGTTGCCTGTGAGCGCCATGGCGAGGAGCAGGCTCCGCTCGTGCAGATCGCCGTGAAACTGCTTC
>CAYOIG010000685.1:0-3458 GCA_964403915.1 uncultured Myxococcaceae bacterium | reverse complement strand
CGGCCGCGGCTTGCCACCGTGCGCGGTCAGGCCAGCCCCTCGGGCTCAGGCGCGCTCCGACTGAAACGCGAGCGCGCGCGTGAGATGGCCCATCGTGAGCGCGATCTCCTCCCACAGCACGCCAGCGCTCCAGCCGAGCCGCGCTGCCATGCGCTCGGCCACCGGACGCACCAGGGCCGTTCGCTCGGCGGGCTCGTAGAGCGCCGCACGCGTCCGGCGGTGGATCACGTCGCTCACGGTCGCGGCGCCCTCCTCTTCGAGCGCCCAGGCGATCTCGCCCTCGAGCACGCGCCCCCCCGGCAGAACGGGCGCTGCGCCGCGCTTGGCCACCGCCTCGGCTTCGGCCCCGTAGAGGCGGGCGAGGCGCGCCGCGGCGAGGCCATCGAGACCGAAGCCGCGTGCCAACGCACCGGCGAGGGTGTCGAGATCGCCCGCGAAATCTCCACCCGGGAGAGGCTCCTCAGTCGACGTCTCGCGCAGCTTCGCGCCGAGACTCTCAGCCACCCGTTGCACGGCGCTGGCGGCCATCTTTCGGTAGCCGGTGAGCTTTCCGCCTGCGATCGTGAGGACGCCCGCGGGACCGACCCAGATCTCGTCGCGGCGCGAGATCTCGGTGGGCAGCTTGCCGGGCTGCGCGATCAGCGGGCGCAGACCGCTCCAGGCCGAGACGACCTCGTCGGGACGCACGGGCTCGACGTCGAGGGTGCGCGAGAGGGGCTCGAGCAGGTAGGCGACGTCTTCGCGCGTGATGGCGGGCCAGACGTCCGTGGGGCCGGTGTACGAGGTATCGGTCGTGCCGACGTAGACGACGTCGCCTCGCGGCACGGCGAAGATCGAGCGTTTGTCTGCGGCGCCGAGGATCACGATCTGGCGCACCGGCACTCGCTCCGCTGGCAAGACCACGTGTATGCCCTTCGAGAGATGGAGAAGGGACGGCGCGGAAGCGTTCTCGAGACGCCGCACGGCTTCGACCCAGGGGCCGGCTGCGTTCACGAGGCTTCGCGCGCGGACGCGGATCTGGCGGCCCGAGAGGCTGCAACGCGCCAGGACGCCCACCGCGCGCCCGGCCTCCAGCAGAACGGCGACCACCTTCACGTGATTGAGCGCCTCGGCACCATGTCGGTGCGCGTCGCGCAGGTTCGCCAGCACGAGGCGTGCATCCTCGGTCAGATACTCACGGTAGAGACAGGCGAACGGCGTGCGGTCGCGCCGGAGCAGCGGCTCGTGGAGCGCGAGCTCCTCGGTGCCCCAGTTCCGGTGGCGGTCGCTCTCATCGATGGCGCCGAGCGCCTCGTAGGTGCCGAGGCCGGCGCGAAACTTCAGCAGCCCCGCACGCGAGCGAGCCGGGACCAGCATCCAGCAAGGCTCGGCCAGGTGCGGCGCGAGCCGGTGTACGCGTTTTCGCTCGAGGGCCGTCTCGCGCACCAGCGCCACGTCGCCCTGCGCCAGGTAGCGCAGCCCGCCGTGGATCAGCTTCGACGAGCGGCTCGAGGTGCCGGCGGCGAAGTCGTCGGCCTCGAGCAGCGCCACCGCGAGGCCGCCGATCGCGGCATCGCGCGCGATTCCCGCTCCGGTGATGCCGCCCCCGATGACGACGCAGTCGAACGGGGTTGCCTCCAGCCGGTCGAGGGCGGCTTGGCGATCGAAGGTCGAGAGGGCGGCGTCGGTCGGCATGATCCCCGGGAGCGCGGCTGCGGACGCTCCATCTTACCTCAGCCGCTCGAGGGCCAGCCCTTCGGCGAGCGCCACGAACTCGTCGGCGAGGCAGCGCCCGCGGACGAGCGCCGGATCGCTCCCGAAGCGCATCGCCTCCTCGTCCATGGAGGCGAGCTGCGGGTAGAGCACGCGCCGCGGGCCGTAGCTCACCTGCCGCGGCTCGCTCACGCTGCCGAGCCGGAGCTCGAGGGCGACCAGTGCGGTGATCTTCGCGGCGGGGGAGCCACTCGACGTGAGTCCGGTGACGGCATCGAGGGCCCAGCGAATGCGCTGCGTCTCGGCGTGGTGCGCCTCGATCCAGGGCTCGATTTCCCGCAGCAGTGCGCGATCGGCCAGCCCTTCGCGCAGCCGGCCGGCAGCGGCGAGCCGCTCGTCGCACAGAGGCCCGAGCGCTTCGAGCGCCGGCCGGGCGTCGCCTCGCAGGAGCGCCGCGCGCAGCGCGGCGAGCGCCGCTTCGAGAGGGCGGTCCCGGTCTTCGGGCCAGATCGGCGAGAAGCGGTGCGCCTCGGCGAAGACGGCGAGATCCTGCGCCGCGCCCGCGCCGATCTCCTCCAGCGCGGCGCGCCAGGCCGGCTCCGGGTCGTAGCCCTCCGGGTCGCGGAGATAGGCGGCGGCCGTGTGCAGGGCGATGGCCGAGGCGTGCGCGTGCTGCATGGGGTTGAGCAGCACGCCGCTCACGACGGCGGAGAGCTCCGGATCGCGCCGGCCGTAGGGGCCGAGGTGCAGCATGCAGCGCATCGGCCCGTCCGTGACGGGCACGTTGTCCCAGACGAGCAGCCGGCGGCGCAGGGCGCGGGCGCGGGCCTCCGCCTCCGCGCGCGCGATCTCGGGGCTGCATACGGTGCGGCCGGTCCATCCCACCTCGATTTCGGGAGCGAGCCCCTCGCCGAGAATCTCGAGATACTCCGACGCGGCGGTGCCGAGGTAGTCGGTCGGACACAGCCACCAGGAGATGCCGGGGCCGGCCGCCTCCTGAATCCGGGTTGCGAGTGCGACGTGTGCGTCACCGAGGCTGCGGAAGCTGCGGCGATCCTGCTCGTGAACCAGCCGCGACGGAACGTCGTCGAGAAAGAGGGCGAGCGAGCGGGCGCCGAGCGCGACGAAGCGCTGGAACTTCTCCGCCAGCCGCGCGACGTCGTCCTGCGACGAGTAGTGGATCGAGAGCCCCGGGGAGAGAGCGAAGCAGACCTGCACACCGTGCTTCTCCCCGTGCGCGATGAGCGTGGCGAGCTCACGCGCCTGCGGCTCGGAATAGGGCTCGCGCCAGCGCTCGCGGTGCAGCGGATCGTTCTTCGGCGCGTAGACCCAGCGGTTCATCCCCCAGCGTCCGATGCGCTCGATCAGCCACAGGCGGTCTTCAGGGCTGAAGGGCGGCCCATAGAAGCCCTCGACCACGCCGCGATGTGTGAACGACAATCGTTGCCTCCCGCCAGCCACCACCGTGTGCGGCCGGGGCCGGCCCGACCGTAGCCGAGGCCGGCGCCGCAGCGCAGCGTGTCGCCCACGAAGCACGGGCCTGCGGGTGATGGCCTCCGCCGGCCCGCGATCGAGTATGGTTGCCGTGGGCACACGGCGCGCAGCGCTGCCGGGGAGGGTCGGTCGTGAAGATCTCGGTTCGCGTGAACGGCCGGCTCGAGGAGCGCGACGTCGCGCCGCGCCTGCTGCTGGTGCACTTCCTGCGCGACGAGCTCGGTCTGACGGGCACCCACGTCGGATGCGAGACGTCGGTTTGTGGCGCCTGC
>CAYOIG010000684.1:0-3094 GCA_964403915.1 uncultured Myxococcaceae bacterium | reverse complement strand
CCGGGCCTGCGCGAGCTCGCCGAACGCACGGGTTCGCCGCCCGAACGCCTGCGGCCGCTGCTCGCGCATCTCGAACGCGGAGGCGAGATCGTGCGCGCGCCGGGGGATCTCTTCTTCGACCGTGCCTCAGTGGATGCGCTGCGAGAGAAGCTAGTTGCTCACCTTCGCGCCCACGGCGCAATCGACACGCCTTCCTACAAGGCGCTCATCGGCACCTCGCGGCGCACGGCCGTGCCGCTGATGGAGCTCTTCGACGAGGAGCGCCTCACGCTGCGAAGCGGCGAGAAGCGCGTGCTGCGGTCGGAGCGCTGATCGCTACCCCAGGTAGGCGATCGATTCCTTCACCCAGTCGAGGGCGCGGAAGTAGGAGAGGATGCCGGGGCCGGCGTCGGGGAAGATGCCGAGCAGCAGCACGGCCACCGCGCAGAGCGCCAGCACGAGGCCCTCTCCGGTGGACGTCTCGAGCCGCGGCTCCTCGCCCTCGGGCTCGCGCATGTACATCAGCACCGGGAGCCGCAGGTAGTAGTAGAACGAGATGGCGCTGCCGAGCACGGCGATCACCGTCAGCCAGACGAAGCCCGACTGCACGGCCGCCGAGAACATGGTGAACTTGGCGATGAAGCCGCCCGTTCCGGGGAGGCCGGCCTGCGCCACGACGAAGAGCGTCAGCAGCGCAGCGAGTGCGGGACGCTTGCGCGCGAGGCCGGCGAAGTCGTCGAAGCGATCGCGGTCGCGGCCGCCGTTGGCGAGAGCGATCACCACCGCGAACGCTCCGATGTTCATGAACAGATAGACCATCAGGAAGTAGAGCACGGCCTGATGGGCAGCGGGTGTGCCCACGGCGAAGCCGATCAGGATGTAGCCGGCGTTGGCGATGCTCGAGTAGGCGAGCATGCGCTTCACGTTCTCCTGGATCACGGCCATCACGTTGCCGACCACGATGCTCGCGGCCGCGAACACCCAGAAGAGGTCGGAGAGCCGCGCGTCGAGGGGGCCGAAGGCCATGACGAGCAGGCGGAGCAGCGCAACGAAGGCCGTCAGCTTGACCGCCACGGCCATGTAGGAGGTGACGGGCGTGGGCGATCCCTCGTAGACGTCGGGCGCCCACTGGTGAAACGGGACGGACGCCACCTTGAAGCCGAAGCCCACCACGACGAGGCCGAGCCCCGTGAGCGCCAGCGCATTCGCGCCGTCGAAGAGGCCCCGCAGCTTCACGAAGTCGGTCTGTCCCGTTGCGCCGTACAGCAGCGCCATGCCGTAGAGCAGAATGGCGCTCGTGAACGAGCCGATGAGGAAGTACTTGAGAGCCGATTCGTTGCTCTCGAGATTGCGCCGCGCGAAGCCGGCCATCGCGTAGATCGGGATGCTCATCAGCTCGATGCCGAGAAAGAGCGTCAGGAGGTCGACCGACTGCACCGTGAGGATCATGCCGGCCGAGGCGAGCAGCAACAGCGCGTAGTACTCGCCGTGGTTGATGCCGAGCTCGACCAGATACGACGCCGAGAGCCAGCAGGTGAAGATCGACCCGATGCAGATCAAGGCCGCCGCAAAGGCGGCGAGGTGATCCATCGCGACCATCGGGCTGGCGGGATCGAAGACGAGCCGCTGCGCCGGGAGCGAGACGAAGAACTGCATCGAGACCACGAGCGCGATGGAGAGGAACACGGAGGCGATGCCGGCCAGCACGGTGCCGATCCATTCGCGCGTCACCGGCCGGCCGAGGAAGGAGCTGCGGCGACCGAAGAAGACCTCGCACAGGAGGACCACCAGCGCGCCCGTCGCGACGATGCCGAACGGCGCCAGCACGCTCGGGTTGAGCAGCACGGGCTGTGCGGCGGTCACGGCTTTGCCTCCGAGAATCGCTCGGCCAGCGCCACGGCAGGAGCCCTCGCCGACCCCGCCTCCACCCGCTGGAGCACGTTCGCAGCGGAGGCGTCGAGGCGTCGCAGCAGGGTCTGCGGATGGACTCCGATCCAGACGATCGGGACGATGACGGCCACGAGAATCACCTTCTCGCGAAGGTCGAGATCGAGCAGGCCCCGATTGCCGGGGCTCTCGACCGGGCCGAAGAGCACCCGGCGCAGCATCCACAGCATGTACACCGCCGCCAGCACCACGCCGAAGGTGGCTGCCACCGCCACCCAGGGGCTCACCAGGAAGGTTCCCAGCAGGATGAGGAACTCGCCGACGAAGCCGTTGAGCAGCGGCAGCCCAATGCTCGACATGGCGATGATCACGAACAGCATCGCGAAGACGGGCATGGGCTTCGCGATGCCGCTGAACTCGGCGATGAGATGGGTGTGGCGACGCTCGTAGAGCATGCCCACGAGCAGGAAGAGCGCCCCGCTCGAGAGCCCGTGATTGACCATCTGGAGGATGCTCCCCTCGAGCCCTTCGAGGTTGAACGTGAACATGCCGAGGACGACGAAGCCGAGATGCGCCACCGACGAGTAGGCGACGAGCTTCTTCATGTCGTCCTGCACCATCGCCACCAGCGCGCCGTAGAGGATCCCGGCCAGACCGAGCCCGAAGAAGAGGGGCGCGAGATCCACCGCTGCGGCCGGGAAGAGCGGCAGCGCGAGGCGCACGAAGCCGTAGGTGCCCATCTTGAGCAGCACGCCCGCGAGGATCACGGAGCCCGCGGTCGGCGCTTCCACGTGGGCATCGGGCAGCCAGGTATGGAGCGGCACGAGCGGCACCTTGATGCCGAAGGCCAGTGCGAAGGCCGCGAAGAGCCACGTCTGGGTCTGCCACCAGGGCGCCTCGCCCGCGAGCGGAACCACGGTGTCGAGCAGGCCGTGGGCCGGCCCTCCCGGCGCCGCCACGAGGTCGAGGTTGAGCGTGCCGAACTGCTCGAAGTTCAGGTAGTAGACGACGATCAGGGCCACGAGCATGAAGAGCGAGCCCACGACCGTATAGAGGAAGAACTTGACGGCGGCATAAACGCGCCGCTCGGCGCCCCAGATGCCGATCAGGAACAGCATCGGCACCAGCATCAGCTCCCAGAACACGTAGAACTGGAAGAGATTGAGCGAGGCGAAGGTGCCGACCATCGCCGTCTCTAGGAAGAGCATGAAGAACAGGAAGCTCGTCG
>CAYOIG010000683.1:0-12900 GCA_964403915.1 uncultured Myxococcaceae bacterium | reverse complement strand
TCGAGCGCCGGAATCACGATCGAGAGCCGCCCCGCCATCAGGGCAGGAACTGCTCGGGGTGCGCGAGCTTGCGGGGCAGGTACTCGTCGATCACGTAGTTGAGGCCCCATTTCGCCAGGGCCTGTTGCTCGGCGCGAACACCCATCTTGAGCAGCTGATCGATCGCCTTCTGCCAGGGCTTGTGGGTCTGGAAGAAGGGGTCGTTCTTGAGCGCATCCTTCGCCCGCTTCACGTCGACGTCCTGCAGCGGGTGCGTGGGGAGCTGGTATTCGACGATGTCCTGGGGCGTCACGCCGAGGTAGCGCGCGTGGGGGACGCAGAAGAACTGCGAGAGATGCGCGGCATTGCCGGACCCGACCTTGAGCGTGCGGTAGATGTTCGAGATGCCGTAGGGATCGCAGTCGACGAAGGCATAGACCGGCAGCTTGCACTCGTCGCTGAGCTTGCGAATGAAGCGGCGCGTGGCGCGCGTCGGAACGCCCGCCATGGAGATGAGGATGCAGTTCGCCGTCTGCCAGAACTTGTGGCTCTGCAGGCGCTGGAAGACGCCGCCGGTCTCGATGGCGAGGATGAACTTCGCATCGGTCTCGAACGAGAGGTGCTCGACCGTGGAGGGGATCGAATAGGCTCCGGAGCCGAAGCGCGTGCAGTCGATGCGCTCGATGGCGCCCGTCTCGCGGTCGGGATCGAGCACGCGAAGGTTGCCCGCCACTGCGCCTCCGTGCTCGTCGGGGATGAAGCGGAGCTGCTCGCGCGAGACGCCGCGCACGGAGAAGAGCGCCTCGATGTCGTCCATCACCGTGTCGGATTCGGTCTGCTCGTCGAAGCGCGCCTCCTCCCAATTCTTGCTCTGGTAGTAGGCGTCTCGCTTGGTCGCGAAGTCGTTGCTCTCGATCAGCTCCTTGGAGAGTCCCATCATGCGCAGGGTCTGCGCGAAGCTCTTCACCGTGTTGACGGTGAGCGTGCGGATCTTCTTCTGGCGACCGATCTCGAAGTAGCCCTTCTTGTCGGAGTAGGTGACGTTGCCCAGCGCGCGAACGGGGAAGGCGAGATCGGGCTTCTTCTCCGCGAGGATGTCGACGTGCACCTCGGTGGCCGCGTCGCGGATCAGCCGCACGGTGGTCTCGTCGAGCACCTTGTTCCGCACAACGACCTTCTCGGCGGACGGGGTTTTCGCCTGCGCCGCGACCTTCCTGGGAGCCTTCTTCGCCGCCACTAGAGCCTCCGGCTGCGCTCGAGAACGTCCTTCAGGCTGTCGACCACGCGCGTGCGCTCGGCGTCGTCGAAGCCGAGGATCTGCTGCAGCCCGAGGGCGACCTGAGGGATGTACTTGTCGATGTAGGCCCGCTTCTTGGCCTCGTCGGCCTCGCGCCGGCGCTTGCTGATGAAGTGCGAGACCTTCCGCCCGCATTCCTGGAGACCGAGCCGGATCTCCTTCAGGATCTCCGGATACGACGCGATCGCCTCCTTGCTTTCGGACGTGAACGGCACCCAGACGCTGGCGATGTGGACCATGAGCAGCATCGGGCCGATCGGGAGTGCGCCCTTCGGCTGCTGCAGGTGGTAGGCCTTCCAGTCGGTGCCCATCACCGACTTCGTGACGGCGCAGGCGCCCTGCTGGTATTGGAGCGGCACGCGGTTGGCGTAGCGGAAGAGCGTGACGGGCTCGTCGGCCGGCAGGTCTCCGCCGTACGCGAGGCCGACCTCCACGAGGAAGGGATTGCCGCGGTAGACCTCGGGGCGGCGCGTCACGGCGGCGACGAAGTCGCTCTTCACCTCGGCCCGGAGCGCGCGCTCGATCAGCTCCTCGCCGATGGGCGCGATGCAGTCGGTCGGCGGCGCCATGATCTTCGTGGCCTGGATCGCGGCGTGGATGCGCTCCGCTTCCTCGCGCGTGATCTCCGACGGGCGCCGCGTGGCTGCGACCTTCGCGCGCTTGCAGATCTCGTCGGCGATGCGGCCCGAGACGCGCGAGAAGTCGGTGCCGAGGCAGCCCTTCAGATTTCGCGCCTTCGTGTCGCGGAACATCTGCATCAGCACGCCGAGCTCGACGCCGTAGGGATGCGGCTGGATCTCGGCCGTGTGCGGGGGCAGCTCGGCGGCGACGCGCGGGAAGCGGCGTTCGGCGTCACCCTCCGCTCCCTTGGGCCGGTAGTAGACGATCTCGGCGTGGGGATTCGCGAGCGAGACCTGCTCGAGATAGGCGTCGACGCCCTGGCGCCCGCCGCGATAGGCGGCCTCGAGCTCGATCTCGACGCGTGTGCCGTGCGCCTTCTCCCAGGCGATCTCGTCGTCGCGCGTGACCCGCGGCTCGTTCTTCTGCGTGTCGATCACGAGCTCGAGGTGGTGCGCCTTCTTCTTCGGATCAGTCTTGGTCGTGATCACCACGGGCTTGCCGGTCGTGAGCAGGCCGTACATGCCGGCGGCGCTGATGCCGATGCCCTGCTGACCGCGGCTCTGGCGCAGGCGATGGAACTTCGATCCATAGAGGAGGCGACCGAAGACCTTCGGCACCTGCGCCCGCACGATGCCGGGGCCGTTGTCTTCGACGGCGACACGGAAGCGAGTCTCGGCGAGCTGCACGATCTCGACCCGGAGATCGGGCACGATGCCGGCCTCCTCGCAGGCATCGAGGGCGTTGTCGACGGCCTCCTTGACGGTCGTGAGCAGCGCCTTGCTGGGGTTGTCGAAGCCGAGCAGGTGGCGGTTCTTGGCGAAGAACTCCGAGACCGAGATCTCGCGCTGCTTCTTCGCGAGATCGCCGGCCGTGGCGCGCACCGGCGCCGGCTGCGGCTTCGCCGTCTTCGCACGCCGGGGCCTCACCGGCTCGCGAGCCGGTGACGATGCGGGCGCGCTCTGCGGGCGCGCCGCCACCTCCAGCCCCAGGACGAGCTGCTCCTCACCAGGCACCCGCCTCACCCCCTCGACGGAGAAGCCGCGGGCATGTTCCCTCACGCGCCGGGCAGGTCAAGGCTCGGGCGATGGGAAAGCGCGGAGGGCGTTCAGGAGTCGAGCAGCTCGCGCAGACTCGCGTTCCGGAAGCTCCCGCGCAGGCGGGCGCGGCCGCTGCCGAGCAGGTGGAGCACCGTGGCCACGACCTCGGCTTCCGTCCGGCACTCGTCGCTCACGGCGCCGACGAGCTCGAGCAAGGTGACCTCCAGGCTGGTCTCGGGCGGCAGGGCCCGGACGGGCTGCTGGGCGGACAGGACGGCGCTCATGATCGTCTCCCCTCGGCCTCTCGATAAGCAGGAACCGTGCCTGGCCTCTCCTGCCGCCCGCGGCGGCAGGTCGGGCCTCTTCGGGCCCCGAACGGGCTCCTTGCTGCGCCTCTCCTGCGGCGGGCTTCCCGGCCCGCTGCGTCTATGACGAGAATCCGGCGCCGGCTGTTCGAAACCAGACATCGGCTGCACGCGAGGCTCCATGGGTCAGATGCCGCAGGAGGCCAGAGCGTCCTCGCGGTAGCCGAGGGCTTCGGCGATGGCCGGCGGGCCGACGCGGACCTCTTCGGCGAGATCTGCCACGGTGCGCGCCACCCGCAGCACGCGCCGTGCCGCTCGGGCCGAGAGCCGTAGCCTCTCGACCGCGCGGCCGAGCAGGGCGCGGGCCTCGGGAGTGGCGTCCACGAGGGCGTCGAGCCGGGCGTCCGGCAGGGCGGCGTTGGTGAGGCCCCCCGTGGCCCGGAGCCGGTCCGCCTGCCGTGCCCGTGCGGCCACCACGCGTGCGCGCACGGCCCCGGTGCCGGGGCCCGCCGCGGGCCGGTCGAGCTCGCTCCAGCTCACGCCGGGAACGCTCACGTGAAGGTCGATGCGGTCGAGCAGAGGGCCCGAGAGCCGCGCCCCATAGCGCGCGACCGCACCGTCGTCGCAGCGGCAGTCGCGTTGCTGCGAAAAGCGCCAGCCGCAGGGGCAGGGGTTGGCAGCGGTCACGAGCTGGAAGTCCGCGGGGAAGGCGCAGGTGCCACGGGCCCGTGCGACCGTCACGCGCCGCTCCTCCAGCACCTGGCGGAGAGCCTCGAGAGCCCGGCGCTCGAACTCGGGAAGCTCGTCGAGGAAGAGCACGCCCCGGTGCGCGAGCGAGACCTCGCCGGGTCGCGCCGGGCTGCCGCCGCCCAGCAGCCCCGCAAGGCTCGCCGAATGGTGCGGCGCCCGCAGGGGCCGCTGCGTGACGATCGGGCACTCCGCACCGAGGCGACCGGCTGCACCGTGGATCCTCGTGGCTTCGAGGGCCTCCTCGAAGGACAGGGGCGGCAGGAGGCCCGGAAGGCGCCGCGCGAGCATGGTCTTGCCCGAGCCGGGAGGGCCGCGCAGGAGCAGGGCGTGGCCGCCGGCGGCCGCAACCTCGAGGGCTCTCCGCGCGCGCTCCTGCCCGCGGACGTCGGCGAGGTCGAGCCCGAAGTCGGCCGCAAAGCCCGGCAGCGGCGGTGGAACGGCCTTCCGGAGGAGCGCGGAGCCGCCCAGATGGGCGACGACCTCCGCGAGGTCGGACGCCGCAAGCACCTCGACACCGGGCGCCAGGGCCGCTTCGGCCGCGCCAGCGGAGGGCACCACCACGGCGCGGCAGCCGCAGTCGCGGATGCCGAGCACGAGCGCGAGCAGCCCGGAGACGGGGCGAAGGCGGCCGTCGAGCGCCAGCTCGCCGGCGAATCCAAGACCGCCGAGCGGCTCCGCCGGCACGCCCGCGGCAGCCGCGAGAATGGCAACGGCGATCGGGAGATCGAGGCCTGCCCCGCTCTTGCGCAGGCTGGCCGGCGCGAGGTTTACCGTGACACGGCCCTCGGGGAAGGCGCGGCCGGCGGAGATGATCGCCGCCCGCACCCGGGCCACGCTCTCGCGTACGGCCGCCTCGGGCAGGCCGACGATGTCGACGCGCGGGAGATGCGAGCTGAGCCGCACCTCGACCTCGACGGGAACCCCGTCGACGCCGTGCAGCGCCGCGCCGATGACGCGGGACATCGCGAACCCTGCGGGACCGGGCCGGGAGAGCGGACGAGGCGAACGGATTCAAGGAGTTGAAGGCAGGGCCCGGCGTCCCGGAACCCTGCCTTCCACTCTTGAAAAGCCCCGCCAGGAGGGGCTCCACCTAGTAGTGGCGGCGGAGGACGAAAAGTGTCAGCCATGCCCCCAAAATGGGGGTGGCGGGCCGAACGCACGGCGGCCTCGTCTATACTGCCGCGTTGGCCCGAGAGCCTGCAGAGGTGCGACCGATGCCCGCCGCCCGCGCCGCCCGGAGCCTCCTCGCTGCCGCCTGTCTGCTGGCTCCGCCGGCGCAGGCCGCGACCTCCGGCGCGCCGGCCGGGGAGCCGGTGCGTGTGCTGCTCGATTCGCCGCGCGCGGGGCAGTCGGTCGAGAACCGGGTGCACCTCGCGCCGATCGCCGGCAGCGCCAGCTCGAGCGGCGAGCGCGCCGCGCAATACGACGTGATGATCGTCCTCGACGTCTCCTTCTCGACGCGCTGCGCGAGTGGGATCGACGTCAACGCAGACGGCCGGCTCGGTCTCAACCCGCAGCTCGAGCTGCTGGCGCCGGGCACGTACCCCGAAGATGCGTGCAGCACCGATCCGGGCGATTCCGTACTCGCTGCCGAGGTGGCGGGCGCGCGACGACTGGTCGAGACCCTCGATCCCAAACGCGTGCGCGTCGGGCTCATCGCCTTCTCGGGCGACGTCAACAAGGAGACCGGTGAGCGGCTCGACCCGAATCAGGCCGATGCCTGGCTGCAGGTGCCGCTCACTTCCGAGTATGCCGAGGTGACGCGCGCCCTCGACGCGGTGACGGCACGCGGGCCGCACGGTGCGACCAACTTCTCGGCCGGGCTGCGACTCGGCATCACGGAGCTCGCCGGCATGAGCGGGGCGCGCAGCGAGCCGCGCAAGGGCGCTCGCGGCGTGATCCTCTTTCTCACCGACGGGACGCCGACCTTCCCGATCGGCCGGGCCGAGGACAGCGATGCCGGCGACGTCGAGGCGGCGATCAACGCGGCGCGTCTCGCGCATCAGGCCGGCATCACGGTCAACACCTACGCCGTGGGCCCCGACGCGCTCACGAACCCGGTGGCTGCGACGGAGATGGCGCGCGTCACTCTCGGCAGCTTCACGCCCGTCAAGAACGCCGGCGACATCGTTGCGGTGTTGCAGGGCGTATCGTTCGCGAACATCGAGGACGTGGTCGTCACCAATCTCACGACCGGCGACTTCTCGACGGACGTGCGGCTCGAGCCGGACGGCAGCTTCAGCGGCTTCGTGCCCGTGCGCGAGGGAAAGAACCGGGTGCGCGTCACGGCGCTCGCGACCGATGGCCAGCGCGGGAGCGTCGAGGTGGAGCTCGACTTCCGGATGGCCGGGCTCTCGGATCGCGAGCTGGCGAAGGAGCTCGAGCGCATCCGTGAGCGCAACAAGCAGCTCCAGCTCCTCGTCGAGCGCAAGCGCATCGAGGAGTTCCGGGCGCGCGAGAAGCAGCGCAAGGAGCTGGAGATCGAGGCCGAGGTGCGTCCGTCGAAGTAGGGTGGTCTAGAGAGGAACGACGGAGGGGTCGGAGATCTCGCGGTTCTTGAGCTTGCCGTTCTCGTAGGTCGACTTGATGTCCACCGTGCCGTCGCCGTTCACGTCCTCTTCGCGCGTCGAGATCACGGTCTTGCCGCCCTGCTGGACGTAGGTCTCGAAGGTGTCGGCCTTGCCCGTGCCCTTCTGGTCCTTTTCGATGCGCGTGATGACGTCGCCCGCACCGTCGCCGGCCGCGAAGATCGTCCAGGTGTCGATCCTGCCGTCCTTGTTCGCATCCTCCTCGGAGCGCACGCGGTGCCGGCTCGCGTAGGCGATCACGAGATCGATCTGCCCGTCGTTGTTGGCGTCGTGCTTCTCTTCGACCAGCGAGTCACCGTCGTAGCGGAAGAAGGCATCGCGCACGCCGTCCCCGTTGCGATCCACCTCTCGCGTCTGCATGCGGCCGCCGGCATAGCTCTCCCAGGCGTCGAGCTTGCCGTCACGGTCGGAGTCGATCTCGCGGGCCACCATCTGGCCGTTCTGGTAGACGCTCCACGCGTCGATGCTGCCGTCGTAGTCGAGATCGCTCTCCTTGCGCAGCACCTGGCCGGATTTTGCGTCGACGAAGAGCACCTCTTCGGGCTTGCCGTCGCGGTCGGCGTCGAGGGTTCGGCGCCGGACGTCGAGCGCGCGATCGTTGCCCCACTTGCCCGGTGCCACGGTCAGCTTCTGCTCCTGGTAGACGGAGGCCGGAAGCTCCCGCTCCTTCGGCGCGGCCGGCGCGACGCGCGGATCGGACTGGTCGCGAAGCTCCTGCTCGGTGGGGGCAGGGCCGGGGCCAGGCGTCGCCTTCGCCGACTGCCCGTTTTCCGGCTGGTCGATCTTCCGGAGCAGCTCCTCCTGTCGCTTCAGCTCCTCGTCGATCTCGCTCTCGAGAGAGGCCTGGCGCTGCTCCTCGTTCTGGATCTGCTCCTCGAGGGCCTTCTCCCGATCACGCTCCTGTCCGCTCGGGTAGCCGTAGCCACCCGGATAGCCGCCGCCCGGATAGCCATAGCCGCCGCGACCACCGCCGCCCGAGAGAGGGACGTCGCCGGTGATGGCGCTGTAGACCAGCAGGATTGCGGCCCCGGCCGCCGCACCGAAGGGGCCTGCCTGCCCGCCGATGATGGCGCCCATCAGCATGCCGTTGAGCGCGCTGGTCGCGCGCTGGCCGATGGTGGGGCCAGTCTGGATGGGCGGCGCCGGTGTGCTCGAACCTGTCTGGGCGTTGGGGTCGGCGACCGGGTCGTAGCTCGGGTCGGTGGGATCCGTGGAGCCGCCAGGCGTGCGCGATCCGGCCGTCGCGGCGCCGGTCGCCGAAGGAGCCGGGGAGGCCGGCGGTCCTCCCGGCGGGGTCGTGCCTGTGGTGCTGCAGGCGGGGAGCAGCGCCTGGCTCAGGGCCAGGACGAGCGCGGCTGCCTTCACTCGGCGAAGCGCCATGGCGCTCCCTTCTGATGCCGTTGGTGTACCACAACGGCGCTCGCGTTTCCTTTCGCGACGCGTGCCCTGCGACGCAATGCAGCATGTACCGCTCGTCCCGTGATCGCCAGCGTGCAGCTCCGCCTCTCGCATCGGCAACTTCCGCGGCAGCCTGAACGGGTGGTCATCCTTGACTTCATTGTCGCCGTCGCGTATCCGAAGATTCACACACCCAGCGCGTCGGGCCGGAACGGGAAGTCCGGTCGGACCTGACGCGGCGCAGCGCATCCCGGGGCATATGGGCCTCACGCTGATCCGGAAGGGCGATGGCACGCGGCCGAAGCGGGATCCCCGCATCGCGCTGGTGCTTGCGGGCGGGGCGGTCTCGGGCGGCGCCTTCAAGGTCGGCGGCCTCAAGGCTCTCGACGATTTCCTGGTCGGGCGCAAGGTCGCGGACTTCGATCTCTACCTCGGCCTGTCCGCCGGCTCGATCCTCGCCGTCTCCCTCGCCTCGGGCATCACCCCCGACGAGATGATCAAGGTGCTCGAGGGCACGAGCGCGCGCATGGGGCAGCTGCGTCCCGTCGATTTCTACAACCCGAACTGGCGAGAGTTCCTCGCGCGGCCGGCGAAGCTCGCCTACGACCTGCTGTCGTACCTGCCGACGGTCAGCGGTGATCTCGTGCGTGGCCTGCCTGGCCTTCCCGATGCGCTCGGTCCGACGCTGCGCGAGTTCGTGAAGGAGCCGGGCTACACCACTGCCGAGGCCGTGGCGATGGCGCTGATCGAGCACGTCTCGCCGAAGCGGGAGGTTCCGTCGGTCACGAACCACATCCCGTCGGGCCTCTTCGACAACGTGAGCCTCGAGCGCTGGCTCCGGCGCAATCTCGACCGCATCGGCATGCCGAACGATTTCCGCGCCTTCGAGCGCAAGCGCGGCCGGCAGCTCTATGTCTCCGCGTGCGATCTCGACACCGCCGAGCGCGTGGTCTTCGGCGCCGACGAGAACGCGGAGGTCTCGATCTCCCAGTCGGTGCAGGCCTCGACGGCGCTTCCGCTGTTCTACAAGGCCGCGCGCATCAATGGCATCGACTACATCGACGGTGGCGTTCGTCACACCGCCAACATCGACGTAGCGATCGAGAAGGGGGCAGACCTCATCGTCTGCTACAACCCGTTCCGCCCGTTCCTGAACCGGATCGACGCGGCCGATGGCAACGCATCCTACTTCTCCGACGGCCGCTATCTCTCGGATCGCGGAATGAAGGTCGTCCTCAACCAGGTCTTCCGCACGCTCCTGCACTCGCGGCTCAAGCTCGGCGTGCAGCGCTATCTCGCCGACGACCGCTTCCAGGGAGACATCGTGCTGCTCGAGCCCCGCGAGCAGGATGCCCAGTTCTTTGCGCTCAACCCGCTGGCCTTCTGGAAGCGCTCCGAGGCGGTGCAGCACGGCTTCGAATCGGTGCGCCGGACCATCGAGCAGAACTTCGATCAGCTCCGCTCTGTCTTCGCACGCTACGGACTCGACCTGAACCGCAGCGTGGCGCGCCGCAAGGCCGAGCGGGCACGAGCGGCCCGCGGCTGGCACGGTGCGGTCGAACCCCCCGATGAGGCCGCAGAGCCGTCGCTCCGGCTCGTCTCCGCCGACCGCTCCTAGGCCCCCGCGGGGAACTTACCCTCCGGTATTGCCCCGGGGGCGACTTCTGTGATAGTTTCCCGCATTCCCCATGGCACTCCTGAACCAGACCCGGCCCTGCCCGATCCCCCGCGCGGGTCGCGTGCGGGGCCCGGCGGGTGGCGCGCATGTGCACGTTGATCCTGCTCCACCGCTGCGTCGAGGGCGCTCCGCTGGTGGTGGCGGCCAACCGCGACGAGTACGTCGATCGCCCGGCGGCGCCGCCCGCGCTGCTGGCCGCTGACGGTCCCCCGGTCGCGGCTCCGCTCGACCTGCGGGCGGGGGGCACCTGGCTGGGCCTGAACGCCGCAGGCCTCTTCGCGGGGCTCACGAACCGGCCCGCCCGGATGCCCGACCCTGGACGCCGCTCGCGGGGCTTGCTCGTCCTCGATGCCCTTGCTGAATCGAGCGCTGCGGCTGCGGCCGAGCGGCTCCGCGCCCTGCCCGGGGGCCTGTACAACCCGTTCAATCTGCTGGTGGCCGACCGCGAGCAGGCCTTCGCGCTGGTCTATGGCGACGCGCTCCGGCTCGAGCCGCTCGCTCCCGGCGCCCACGTGATCGGCAACGCGGATCCCCTGGCCCCGGACGTGCCCAAGGTGGCGCGGCTGCGCGAGCGCGTGGCTGCGGCCATCAGCGAGCCGGCGGACGGCGTGCTCGACGCCCTTTCCGGAATCTGCCGCAGCCACGAAGGCGGCGGCGGCCCGCTCGACGACACCTTCATCCACACACCGGCCTACGGAACGCGGAGCTCGACCCTGCTGCGTCTTGGCGCCGGGAAGGGGGCCGGTGCCTTCCGCTTCGCGGACGGCCCGCCCTGCCGCACGGCCTACGAAGACTTCACCCACCTCCTCGGCGCGCTCGCTCACGCGAGCGACGCGCGCCCGGGACCCCGAGTTGCGAGGACAGCCAGTTGAGGCGAATCGGCAGCAACATCCGGAAGCAGAATACGGACGCGAAGGTCAACCGGCCGACGCGCAACATCATCCGCTACACCGAGGCGGAGCCGCCGCGGAACGACTATCCGCGCCGGATCGTCTCGCCGCCCCGGCCCAAGAGCTGCTGCACCGATGAGAACCGAACGATGGTCGGCAAGGTGCAGGAAGTGGATGGCTTCAAGTTCTGTTACAAGATCTGTGGCACCTGCGGCCATGCGGTGAAGTTCTTCTTCCCGGCGGTGGAGTCCACGAGCTCGGCGGTGAAGGAATACCGCCAGTGGAAGCGCTACACCGTTCAGTGACAGGTCGACGGCCCGTCCGTCCCGGATCGTGAGCGATGCCGCAGACCTCGAGCGCGCCGCGGCGTGGCTCGAGGGCCTGATCAACGTCGAGCGCGCGCCGCAAACTTCCTACGCCCGCCTCTCGCTCGAGCCGGTGACGCGACTGCTGCAGCAGCTCGGCCATCCCGAGCGCGGTCTCTCGGTGCTGCACGTCGCCGGCTCGAAGGGCAAGGGCTCGACGGCGCTGCTGGCCGAGAGCGTGCTGCACGCTGCAGGCGAGCGCGTGGGCACCTTCACGTCGCCGCACCTCGAGCGCTGGACGGAGCGCTTCCGCATCGATGGCGAGGAGGTGCGACCGGGCGATCTGGCGCGCGTGCTGGACGAGGTTCGTCCTCACGTGGAGGCGCTGCGCGCAGATCCCGGTGCGCCCGACCCGAGCTTCTTCGACGTCACCATGGCCGCCGCGCTGCTCCTGTTCCGTGGCGCTGGCGTCCGGCGCGCGGTGCTCGAGGTCGGTCTCGGCGGCCGGCTCGACTCGACGAACGTCGTCGACCCCGCCGTCTCCTGCATCACCAGCATCGAGCTCGAGCACACCGACAGGCTCGGCGACACGCTGGCCGCCATTGCGGGCGAGAAGGCCGGGATCGTGAAGGCCGGGCGCCCCGTGGTGACGGGCCGACTGCCGGCGGAGGCGGCCGCCGTGGTGGCGGCCCGCGCGGCGGAGCTCGCCGCGCCCCTCTTCGTCCTCGGGCGCGACTTCGGCGTCGAGCTGCTGAGCGAGCCGTCCCTCTCGGGAGTACGCGTGCGCCTGCAAGACGGCCCCCTCGACGTCGAGGTGGCGCTGCCGGTGGCCGGCCGGCACCAGGCCGAGAACGCCGCACTGGCGCTGGCCTGCGTGCGCCGGCTCGGAGCGCTGCCGGTAGCGGCGCTCGCGCAGGCGGCGCGCTGCGGCCTCGCGCGGGCCGTGCTGCCCGGCCGCATCGAGGTGCTGGGCGAGCGCCCGTGGCGGGTGGTGGATGCGGCGCATACCGAGCGCTCGGCGGCCGTGCTGGCGGACGCCCTTGCTGCCGTGCCGCGCCGCCGCACGCACCTCGTGCTCTCGGTCTCCGCCGACAAGCGGCTCGAGGCGATCCTGGCGCAGCTCCTGCCGCTCGCAGATGCCGTCTTCGTGACGCGTGCCGACGCTGCGCGCTCGCGCGACCCGGAGCAGGTAGCCGCGCTGGTGCGAGCCGCAGCGGAGGGCCTGCCGGTCGTCACAATCCCCGACCCGCTCTCCGCCCTCGCGGCCGCCGGCGAAAGCCTCGGAGAGGAGGATCTCCTCCTCGTCACCGGCTCGGTGTATCTGGCGGGCATCGCTCGGCGGGCGCTGCGCGGGCGGAGCGGCGAGCCGGCGTAGGGCCAGGAGACAAGACGCCCGGGCCGAGACCTCGCGAAGGCCACGAGGGGAGGGGTTCCCGGCCCGGGCGTGATGAGCCCTTGCTGCTTCGACTGTGGGGAAAAGCAATCATCATGCCACGCGCCACACCGGAGAAAGAGATGCCCGAAGCGTGCGCCTCGACGGCGGAATCGGGCTCGCCGGCAGGGCTGCACGAGGGCCCGCGCAGTGCCGAAGGCCTGTAGTCGGCGACACAATTTGTGTCACCGGGGTATGGGTGAGTCTCCCGCCGCGACCCGGCGGCAGCGGATCGCCGCTTCCGGCCGAGCCGATATCCTCGCGCTCCGACCCGCGCCCGGACCCGAACTCACGACGGCTACCGGCGCCCCCTGCGACCGGCCAGGCCCAAGGGACGACGTGCCGACGCCCACCCGATCCGACGAGCGCGTTTCGCTGACTCCTCTCTTTGCCTACGCAGCCCCCGCTGCCGGCATCGGGCTCATGTTCTTTCTCGTGAACCTCTATCTCCTCAAGTTCGCGACCGACGTCTTGCTCGTTGCGCCGGGTGTGATGGGGCTTCTCTTCGGCGCATCGCGGATCTGGGACGCAGTGGCGGACCCGCTCGCAGGCTACTGGTCGGACGCGACGCATTCTCGGCTCGGCCGGCGGCGGCCGTGGATCCTCGCCTCGCTGATTCC
>CAYOIG010000682.1:0-3351 GCA_964403915.1 uncultured Myxococcaceae bacterium | reverse complement strand
GCGCCCCCAGCTCCGCATGATCGCCGCATACTTCGCGCAGGGCTTCCACCCGTGGAAGTGCCACGACGATGCGTACCTCTTCGCGTGGTACGCCTCGTCGTACGCCCGCGACCGCGCGCCCGCACGCTGATCGGTGCGCGCCGGAGGCCCCGGACGCGGCGCCGCCGGGGGCAACGGCCGCCAATCTCCATCCTTTCGTCTCGAGATCTTCTCCGTTGGACGTCGCGGACAGGACGAGACACTCCGGGGCGTCTGGCATCTTCTCGCCGTCGGGCGGGGCGTGCATCGCCGCCGCGACGCGAGGAGCGAGCGTGACGCCCCAGCATCTCGGCCGCCTGATCGAGGAGCTCGATCTCCTGGTCGCCTCCGCACGCGCGCTCGAGCGTGATCTGGCGCCCGAGCTCGTGCGCGTCGCGCCGGAGCACCGGGCGAGCGCGCGCAATCTCGTTCACTACCTCGCGCTCCGGCAGCACGACCTGCGCGAGCTCCAGGACGAGCTGGCGGAGCTCGGGCTGAGCTCCCTCGGCCGTCTCGAGCCCCACGTGATGGCGTCGGTCGAGGCGGTCCGCGTGGCGCTGCATCGGCTGGCGGGGCAGCCGACGGCAGCCCCCGACGCAGCGGCTGCCCCGCTCCCGTTCCGCGCCGGGGCGGGCCTGCTCGCGGCGAGCGCCGAAGCGCTGCTCGGACCCTCACCCGCGGGCCGCTCGGTGCGCGTCATGGTGACGATGCCGAGCGAGGCGGCCGATTCGCCCGAGCTCGTGCGCGAGCTCCTCGCCGCGGGCATGGACGTCATGCGCATCAACTGCGCCCACGACGACCGCGACGCCTGGGGCCGCATGGTGTCGCACCTGCGAGACGCCGTTCACGCGAGCGGACGCCCCTGTCGGGTGCTGTGTGATCTCGCAGGACCGAAGCTCCGCACCGGAGCGATCGTGCCGGGCCCCGGCGTCCTTCACTACTGGCCGCTGCGCGACGACGCCGGTCACATCCTCACGCCTGCGCGCGTACGTCTCGTCGCCGCTCCTGCGCCGCCGTACGGCGAGCCTTTGGCGATCCCGGTGCTGCCGATCGACGCTGACCTCCTCGCGTCCCTCCGCCCGCGGGACGAGCTTCGTTTCGAGGACGTGCGCGGTCGCCATCGCAGGCTCCTCGTCACCGACGTGGACGACGGCGGCGCCACGGCGGAGGCCGAGCGCACCGCTTACGTGGGATCGCAGGCGAAGCTCGGGGCCTACCGCGACGGCGTGCACGTGGCGAGCGGCTGCGTCGGAGAGCTCCCGCCCATCGAGGAGCCGCTGCGCCTCGCCGTCGGCGATCTACTCGTGCTCACCTCCGACTGCGAGCTGGGACGTCCGGCGCTCCTCGACGAGACGACCGCCGTCGTTCGCCCCGCACAGATCGGCTGCACGCTCTCGGCCGCCTTCGACGATGTGCAGCCCGGTCATCGCATCCTGTTCGACGACGGCAAGCTCGGCGGCGTGGTGCGCGAGGTTCGGCCCGGACGCCTGCACGTCGAGATCACCCAGGCGCGCTCGGGGAAGGCCAAGCTGCGCGGCGACCGCGGCATCAACCTGCCGGATACCGACGTCCGCGTTCCGGCGATCACACAGAAGGATCTGGACGATCTCGCCTTCGTGGTGGAGCACGCCGACCTCGTGGGCCTCTCGTTCGTGCGGAGCGCCGGCGACGTGGAGGCGCTCCTTGCGGAGCTCGACGCCCGTGGCGCGTCGCAGCTCGGTGTGGTGCTCAAGATCGAGACCCAGCGCGCCTTCGACGAGCTTCCACGTCTCCTGCTCAGCGCCCTCCGGCGCGAGCGCGTGGGCGTGATGGTGGCGCGCGGCGATCTCGGCGTGGAGCTAGGCTTCTCGCGCCTCGCCGAGGTGCAGGAGGAGATCCTGTGGCTGTGCGAGGCGGCCCACGTGCCCGTGATCTGGGCCACGCAGGTGCTCGAGAGCCTCGCGAAGAAGGGCATGCCCTCGCGCGCCGAGGTGACGGACGCCGCCATGGGCGGCCGGGCCGAGTGCGTGATGCTGAACAAGGGCCCGTACGTCGGCGCGGCGGTGCGCTTCCTGTGCGACGTGCTCCAGCGCATGGAGGGGCATCAGGAGAAGAAGCGGTCGCTGCTGCGCCGGCTGCGCGTCTCGCGAATGCGCTGAACGCGGGCGAGTGCCAGACGGGCCGTCGAGAAGGGCTCTTGGTATCGAGCGCGCTCAGTGGCAGACGATCTCTACGCGACGATTCAGCGAGCGGCCCGCGTCAGTCATGTTGTCTGCGATCGGTTGCTTCTCCCCGCGTCCCTCGGCCGAGATGTGCCCAGCGCTGATGCCGCGTCCGACCATGGCGGCGACGACTGCCTCGGCCCGGCGCTGCGACAGCTCGTCGTTGTACGCGTCCGAGCCCTCGCTCGACGTATGGCCCATCACGGTGATTGCCGATGCCGCCGAGGTCTGCAGCCCGGTGGCCAGTGCATCCAGAAGCCTGTTGGAATCTGGCCTGATCGTGGCAGAGTCGAAATCGAAGTTGATGGCATGAATGATGGAGCCACAACCGAGTGGCGGTACAACCCGCCCGGAACACTCTGTCTTCACGCTCGGCGCAGCATCGCCCGAGTAGAGCCGGAAAGGCGCACCGTTGGTGGACCGGACACCGGTGATCTCACCATGATCGCCAACCGCCAGCACGAAAGTGCTCGGGATCTCACCCTTGCGGGTTCGGCCGGTCGCGCGCAGAAGGTTGCCACTGACCGTGCCCTTGATATCGCCCTCACCGTCGTAGCAGCCAGAGACGCTGGCGCCCTCCTGCGCGCGCTCGAGCAAGAGGCCGTGAGGTAGTCGACGCGCTTCGGGAGGTTCTCCGCTCCACTCGATGTGGCATGCGCCGCCAGGACAACGAGCAACAGAAGCTTGACGGCGTCGGGGTGGATGAGAACGTACGCCGTGATGTCTTCTCTCTCCGAGACGTGATCTCCGATGATACCCAACGGACTGGACCATCTTCGATCGCATGTTCGACAACACGGGCTTCCGCGGGGTGGTCACCAGCGACGAGGGCTACCTCTTCCGCGATTCGAGGAAGTCCTGCCATGGAAGCGCCCGGACGCCTGGAGCCACCGCCGCCGTTCGGATGCCCGACCTCGGCGCCTGGTGGACGAGAAACACGTCGGCCGCCTTCCCCTTCGGATGCTTCTTCTTCATGGCAGCAGCCAGACGCTGCATCGGTGCCGCCATCGCCGGCGTGACCGTTCGCGCGGCCTTGCATTCCACCAGCGTCACGGAGCCCGCCCGTCCCGGTACGACGAAATCCACTTCGAGACCCTGCTCATCGCGAAAGTGGTAGAGCTCGCGGCGCTGG
>CAYOIG010000681.1:0-7195 GCA_964403915.1 uncultured Myxococcaceae bacterium | reverse complement strand
TGGATCTCGGCCCGCATGTAGGCGGTGTCGTGGATCCACGCGATGCCCGCATAGCTTTCCGGCACCCGGTGGTAGTAAGTCGGCTTGTAGACGACGACGAGCTGCGTCTGCGGACGCTCCCGGTGCACCTTTGCGAAGGCGCGGAGCAGGGTCTCGTTGCCGCGGTCGGGGCCGAGCTTGGTGACGGCGCAGAAGATGGTCGCGCCCGGCTCCCAGCCGAGCGCCGAGCGCGCCGCCTCGCGCGTTTCTACCAGCGCAAACTTCTCTTCGGGTACGGCATGCGGCATCAGCTCGATGCGCTCACCCGGCACGCCGCGCACCTCACGCATGTAGCGGCGACACATCGGCGAAGCCGCGATCGCGCGGCCCGTGCTCCCCGCGAGCAGGCGGTCGGCGAGCTTCAGGTAGAGCGGGTAGGGGAAGTAGATCTGCGTGTCGAAGTCGTGGATCACGGTGGGGATGCCGAGGGCTCTTCCCACGATCCGTCCAAGCGTCGACGATGCGTAACAGAAGAGGTGCAGGACATCGATCGAATGCCGGCGGCAGAGCCGCGCCAGCCGGAGTGCGGCGGTCGGGTCGTAGCGGGCCTCGTCCAGCACCGTCACCGGCACGGGAGCGTCGGCGAAGACGCGGCGCACCTCCTCGCTCGCGCGCAGGAAGAACGGAAATACCTTCACCCGTGTCGGGTCGAACTCGGGCAGCAGGTTGTAGAAGAGGCGGCCGCCGCCGTGGAGGCTTCCGTCCCAGCAGACGTGGTCGATCAGCCACAGGACGTTGAGCGGGCGCGGGGAGGGCGGCATGCGCGAAACCTCGCGGCGGAAAACGTGACGCGGCAGTGTAGACCAGCACGGCCCCTGGGGCGGCGGTCGACTCCGGACGCTAGCCGCCGGTGCGCGGGCCGAAGGCTTCCCGGCTCGTCAGCAGCCAGACGCCGCCGGGCAGGGCCACCACGAGGCTCGCGAGCACCGAGAGCAGGGAAACGGTGACGGCCACGTCGGCGGGCATTCCCACGCTGGCGAAGAGGATCACGAAGGCCCCCTGCTCGAGGCCGATGCGGCTCGTCGCGAAGGGCAGCAGGTTCACCATGTAGAGGTAGGGGACGAAGACCAGGAAGGCCCAGAAGGGCGTTGCGTCGCCGAGACTGCGTGCGATCAGGAAGGTCCCCGTGCAGCGCGTGAACTGGATGGCGACGGAGAGCACGAACGTCAGCGCGAGAACGGACTGCTGGCGGCGGTAGGCGCCGAAGGCGCCCGCCAGGGTCTCGAGGCGTGTCGAGAGGCCGGCGAGCGCTGGGGGCAGCCATGCCTCGATTCTGCGGAAGAGCACATCGGCGTGCAGAAATGCGCTCATGCCGCCGGCGAGCACGAGCGCTGCGACGCCGAGGGTCACGGCGCTGTCGAGCCCGAGGATCGCGCGTGGCAGCCAGCTCAGCGAGAGCAGCCCGACCACGACGATGGAGGCGACGCCGAGCAGCCGCTCGAGCACGATCGACGAAGCCACCTCGGCGCCCGCGCCGAGGGCCCGGGTGGTCGCGACGCCCTTGTAGAGATCGGCGCTGAGCGCGCTCGGGACGAAGAGGGAGACGAAGGCCCCACTCGTCGCCGTCTTGAAGAGCGGCAGATACGGAACGCGCAGGCCGAGACCGGCGAGCAGGAGCTGCCACTTGTAGACGGCCAGCGCCTGATCGACGGCGAAGATCGCGACGCTCCCGGCGAGCCACAGCGGAGCGGCACCTCGTGCCAGGGAGAAGAGCTGCCCGACGTCCAGCAGCCGGGAGAGGGCCCAGAAGATCGCGATCGTGAGCCCGCCACGCAGCCAGGGCGATTTCAGCCATGCGAGCCTTCCGGGCGACATCGGCTCCCGACGCTACCCCGCCGGGGGCTCCGCCGCGCTCCCGGCGGAATCGGGGCGCGGCGGGTGGTAAGCTCGAAGGCCACGCCAGCGCGCCCGGAACGGGCTCGACGGGCGGGCGCTCTGGCGCCACGGGCGGCCCCGGTCCGCGGACGAGAGGCGGTTCTTGCAGCAGCGCCCCATGCTCTCGGTGATCGTGCCCCTCTTCAACGAGGAGGAGAGCGTTCCCGTACTGGTGGAGGAGGTCCGCACCGCGCTCGCGTCCTACCCGGTCTGGGAGCTGCTGCTGGTCGACGACGGGAGCTGCGATGGCACGGCGGCCGTCGCGGCGGATCTCGCCGCCGCGGACCCGCGCGTGCGGCTGCTCCGGCTGGCCCGCAACTACGGCCAGACGCAGGCCATGCAGGCCGGCTTCGACGCCGCGCGCGGAGACGTGGTGGTGAGCCTCGACGGCGATCTGCAGAACGATCCTGCCGAGATCCCGCGCATGGTGGCGAAGCTCGAGGAGGGCTACGACCTCGTGGCGGGCCGTCGCGAGAACCGCCAGGACGACTGGTGGACGCGGACCTTCCCGTCCTGGGTGGCGAACGTCCTGATCCGCTTCGTCACGAAGGTGCCGATCCGCGACAACGGCTGCTCGCTCAAGGCCTATCGCCGCTCGACCCTCGATCGCATGCACCTCTACTCGGATCTGCACCGCTTCCTGCCGGCGCTGGCGGCCGCGACCGCTGGCGCGCGGATCGCCGAGATCTCGGTCAACCATCGGCCACGGCGCTTCGGCAGCAGCAAGTACGGCGCCTCACGCATTCTCAAGATCCTCGCCGACCTGCTGACGATCACGATGATCTCGTGGTTCCGCGAGCGGCCGTTCCTGCTCTTTGGCGGCGGCGCCTTCGCCTCCGCGATCGTCGGTGCCCTCTTCGTGCTGCGTTCGCTGGCGCTGGCCGCATCCGGCTCTTACGACGCAGCGCGCGCCTGGGTCTATCCGGCGACCGGGCTGCTCTTTCTTCTGCTCGCATGCTTCCTCGCGATGCTCGGGCTTCTCGCGGAGCTCGCGCTCCGGATGGCGCGGGAGAGCGAGGGAGAGCTGCTGCCCCTCTGGACGGAGCGATCCTCGTGACGGCGGCACCCGCAGCTCGCTCCGGGATGGACGGCGCTTCCGCGCCCCTGCTCGACATCTCGGTCATCGTCCCGGTCGTGGAGAGGCCCGAGCCGCTCGTGGCGCTGTACGAGGAGTTCTCGAAGCCTCTCGTCGAAATGGGCGTCGCGTTCGAGTTCGTCTTCGTGGCGCATCCGTGGTTTTCGGCGCTGACGGAGCCGCTCGCCGCGCTCGCCGACGGCGGTGCGCCCGTGCGCCTCATCGAATCCGGCTACAGCGTGGGCGAGACGAAGCTGCTCATGATCGGCGCCGCCGCCTGCCGCGGCCGCATCGTGATCACGCTCCCGGCCTACCGGCAGGTCGAGGCTGCGGTCCTTCCCGCGCTCGTGCGCCGCGTGGAGCAGGGGGCCGATCTCGCGGTTGCCTGGCGTTTTCCCCGGGTCGATGCGCCGGTCAACCGGATCCAGAACCAGATCCTTCATCTGCTGCTCGGCTCCCTCTCCGACGGGCGCATCCACGACGTTGCCTGCGGCGTGCGCGCGATGCGCACGGAGTTCCTGCGTGAGCTCCCGCTCTATGGCGACTTCGCCCGCTTCCTGCCGCTGCTCGCGCATCGCGAGGGCTACCTGGTGGAGCAGGTGAAGACGCCGGTTCACGCGGGTGCGATGGCGGCGCGCGTCTACGCGCCCGGCGTCTACCTGCGCCGTTTCATCGACGTGATGGGGCTTCTGTTCCTGCTGCGGTTCACCGAAAAGCCGCTTCGCCTGTTCGGCCTCGTCGGCAGCATCGTGACGATGATGGGGGCGGCGATTCTCGCGCTCATCTTCGTGCAGCGCCTCGCCGGCCAGGGCGCCGCCGATCGGCCCCTGCTGCTGCTCGGCGTGCTGCTCCTCACGCTCGGCGTTCAGGCGATCGCACTCGGACTGATCGGGGAGATGATCGTGCACCTCAATGCGCCGCGCCGCCGAGCCTACCGGCTGCGGGCGCCGGAGACCGGGCCGCGAGCCCCCGAGGCGCCGTGAAGGCGTCGCTACCGCGCGCCGCCTGGCTCGAGGCGGCCCTCCTCGCCCTCTTCGCGGCCGCGTGGCGGTTGCCCGGAATGGCCCAGGAGTGGGCCGGCGACGAGCTCTATCAGGTGCTGGCGGCGCGCCAGCACGTGATCGATGGCACGTTCTCGATCACGGGCGGCGAGCCCTACGAGCGCGGCCGCGCTCTCACGCTGCTCGTTGCGGCGCTCTTCGGCACGCTCGGCGAGTCGGCCTTCGTGGCCCGCCTGCCCGCACTGGTCTGCGGAAGCCTCGCGGTTGCGCTGCTCTTCCTCTGGCTGCGGTCGCATGGGGAGAGGCTGGCGGCGTGGGTCGCGGCCCTGCTGCTCGCCGTCGACCCCGCGAGCATGATGCACGCCCAAATGGTGCGCTTCTACACGCCGCAGCTCCTGCTCTTCCTGGCAGGCACGATCGCGACCGCGGCGCTCGTCGAGCGGCGGCGGCCGCTCTTGTCGACGGCAGCGCTCGCGGCCGTCTCGGTCGCAGCCCTCCACTTGGCGTACGAAATGCAGATGGTGACGGCGATCGGGATCTGCGGCCTCGGGCTCTACGCGGCGCTGATGGTGGGCCCGCCGCTGCTCGCGCAGGCGCGGGCCGGCTGGGCGGGCCGCCTGCTGCTGCTCGGCGTTCTCGTCGCCGGCGGTGTGGGGGCATTCGCGCTGTTTCGCAGCGGCTTCGTCGAGAACGCGCGCGGCTTTCTCACCTACGTCGACTACTGGGCTCGCGAGTCGGCAGGCGATCGCGGCTACTACGCGGGCGTGATGCTCGATGCCTACCCGGGGCTCTGGGCAGGCTTTGCGATCGCCGTCGTGCTGGCGGCGTCGCGCCAGCTCCGCCTCACGCTGCTCTCGGTCTCGATCTTCGGCACTGCCTTCGTGGTGCAGTCGCTGCTCGCGTGGAAGGCCGAGCGCTATCTCTTCTACGCGCTCCCTTTCTTCTTCGTCGTGATCGGCCTCGCGGTGGCGCGCATCGGCGGGCCGCTGGCGGCGCTCGTCGAGGGTCTGGTGGGCCGGAGCGCGGCGCTGCGCGCGCGCCCGCGTCTCGCGCGTGGCGCCCGCGACCTGATCCTCGGAGGCGTGACGCTCTTCGTGGTGCTCTCCCAGCCTGCGATCCTGCGTTCGGCGCGAAGCCTGCGGCTCGACCCGAGCTTCCGGCATCCCGGGCAGGGCAAGATCTCGCTCTCATGGAGCCGCGCCGCGCCGGTGCTCGCACCCCTCGCGCAGCAGAGCGGCGCGGTCGTGGCCACCGACGACCTGAAGGCGATCTACTACCTCGGTCGGCTCGACTACGTGCTCGACCGCGACCATCTCTTCGAGGACCGGCCGGCCGAGATGGGACCGAGGCCGGAGTTCTCCATCGACGTGAAGATCAACCGGCCGATGGTGAGCGAGCCGCACTCGCTCGCGCGCATCATGGCGTGCAGCGAGAACGGGCTCATCGTGGCGCAGCAGTTCGCGCTCGAGACGGAGTACTTCGTGCCGGAGCCGACGCGGCGCTTCATCCTCGCGCATGGCGAGCCCGTGGCGCTGCCGCCGGAATGGGGAATTGCCGCGTTTCGCTGGAAGACGCCCCGGGACCAGCTCGCCCGCGAATGCCCGCCTCGGCCCGAGACCGAAGGGCTCGCGACCGGCGCGCCGTAGGAGAAGCCGTGCCGCTGCAAGATGCCTCTCCCCTGCGCGTGCTGGTGGCCGCCGACGCCCACGTGCACCTTCACGACTGCCATCCGCTGAACCTGCTGCTCGACCGGGCGTTCGAGAGTCTCTCCGCAGCCCTGCGCGCGGCCGGTGGCACGGAGGCTGCCCCCGTGGTGCTGCTGCTCAGCGAGGCCGAGCCCGACGACTGCTTCTCGCGGCTCGCTGCGGCGGCAGGCTCGCCGTCGGGGCAGGCCGGCCTGCCGGACGCCGGCGCGTGGTCGGTTGTGCCGCTGGGCGAACCCGCGTCGCTCGTCGCGCGTGCCCCTGGCAAGCAGATCCATCTGGTGGCGGGCCGGCAGGTGGCGTGCGCCGAGGATCTCGAGGTGCTGACCCTGTGCTCGAACGGGCGGATTCCCGATGGCCTTCCGATCGAGGAGACGCTCGTTCGCGCGCGCGCGATCGACGCTGTCCCCGTGATTCCATGGGGGCCGGGCAAGTGGCTCGGCGCACGCGGCAAGCTCCTCTCGCGCCTCGTGGCGACCGCCCGGCCCGGGGAGCTCTTTCTCGGCGACGAGAGCAGCCGGCCCTTCTTCTGGGGCACGCCGCGGCACTTCCACGAAGCCCGCGCACGCGGCCTCGGCGTGCTGCCCGGGACGGACCCGCTGCCCTTTCCGCACGAGAGCCAACGCGCCGGGAGCTTCGGATTCACGACGCGGATGGCATTCGATGCGAGCCGGCCCGCCGCCTCCCTGAAGGCGCACCTGCGCGGGGCGAACGTCGAGATCCGCCCCTTCGGCCGGCTCGAAGGCCCGCTCCTCTTCGTGCGCAACCAGGTCGCGATGCAGCTCCGCAAGCGGCGCCGCCGGCGCGCGGCGTAGGGCGGGCGCAGCATGTGTGGCATCTGCGGCGTCGGAACGCGGGGCGAGGAGCCGGATCCGGAGCTCGTGCGGCGCATGTGCCGCAGCATCGTCCATCGCGGCCCCGACGGGGACGGCCTGCTCACGCGGCCGGGCATCGGTCTCGGCATGCGCCGGCTCGCGGTCATCGATCTCGTGACGGGCCAGCAGCCGATGGCGAACGAGAGCGGGAGCGTGCAGGTCGTCTTCAACGGCGAGATCTACAACTACCGCGAGCTGCGTCACGGTCTCGAGCAGAAGGGACACCGCTTCGAGACACGCAGCGACACGGAGGTGATCCCGCACCTGTACGAGGAGTTCGGCCTCGAGTTTCCGCGCCATTTGAACGGCATGTTCGCCATCGCGCTCTGGGATGACGCTGCGAAACGGCTCGTGCTGACGCGGGATCGTGTCGGCATCAAGCCTCTCTTCTGGTCGGTGCGCGGCGGCACGCTCTACTTCGGCTCCGAGGTGAAGTGCATCCTCGCCGCGGGCGGCAGCGAGCGGGCGCTCGATCTCGCGGGCCTCGATCAGCTTCTCAGCTTCGAGTACACGGCGAGCCCCACGACGCTGCTGCGGGACGTCCACAAGCTCGCGCCGGGGGGATGGCTCGTCTGGGAGCGCGGCGAGACGACGCTCGGCCGCTTCTGGACGCTCGCCGACTCCGCG
>CAYOIG010000680.1:0-4471 GCA_964403915.1 uncultured Myxococcaceae bacterium | reverse complement strand
CTCGACACCGTCCACGTCTGGGTGAACGATCCCGACCATCCGGTGTACGACGGCATCCGCGAGCTGTGCCGACGGCTGCAGCGGACGATCCCCGGGGTGCTGCTCGCGGCCGAGCACGACTTCGACGCGCTGCTTCCGCTCTTCGGCCTCTTCCAGCGCGCCTACTGGGGCGGCGATCCGGCCTGGACGGCGCCCTACGCCCTGCGTTTCGGGCACCTCTGCGAGGGGGAGCCCGAAGGCCGCACGGGCGTGCACGAGTTCGGAATCTGGAAGACGCCGGGTGCGCCTGCCGTCTCCGAGCCCCGGCCCGGCTACCTGCCGACCCTCGCCTTCCAGGACGACACCCTCGTGCGCTCGCGGGCGCAGGTCGAGCGCGTGATCGAGGTCGCCGCGAAGCGCTGAGCGCGGGGGCTTCAGCCCCCGTCGCGGCGCGCCGATGCTCCGGTCTACGCTCGTGTCGCCGCGGGCGCCGCTGCGCACCGCGTGCTCCGGGGAGGATCGGCCCATGGGCCTCATCGTGCTCGCGATCCTGGCGGCGATCGTCGTCTTCGTCGTCTCGCTCTACAACCAGCTCGTCCGCCTTCGCAACGCCAGTGAGAGTGCGTGGAGCGACGTCGACGTGCAGCTCCGGCGTCGCTACGAGCTGATCCCCAATCTCGTCGAGACGGTGAAGGGCTACGCCACGCACGAGAAGACGGCCTTCGACGCCGTCACGAAGGCCCGCGCACAGGCGATGCAGGCTTCCACGCCCGAGGCCCGGGGCGCCGCCGAAGGCGGGCTCGCCTCCACGCTCAAGAGCCTGTTTGCGATCGCCGAGGCCTATCCCGAGCTGAAGGCGAACCAGGGCTTCCTCTCGCTCCAGAGCGAGCTCTCGGCCCTAGAAGAAGCAATCCAGAACGCGCGCCGCTACTACAACGCGGTGGTGCGCGATCTCAACACCCGCTGCGAGGCGTTCCCGAGCAACTTCGTGGCGAACTCCTTCGGCTTCTCGAAGAAGCAGTACTTCGAGCTCGAGTCGGCGGCCGAGCGCACGGTGCCGAAGGTCCAGTTCGGAAGCTAACGTGGAACGGATGGCCCGCTTCGCCGCGGCACTCGCGCTGCTGCTGCTGGCGCTGCCCGCGCGTGCGGAGGTGATCCGGAGCCTCGACGTCTCCGTCCGCCTCGCCGACGCCTACGACTTCGAGGTCGAGGAGCGGATCCGCTGGGACTTCGAGGGAGCGCAGCGGCACGGAATCTACCGTGAGATCCCCGTTCGCTACCGGCGCCCGTATCTGCCCGACACACGGATGCGTGTGGACGTCGAGTCGGTCACCGACGAGAACGGCGTGCCGTGGCAATGGCGCGCGTCATCCCGTGGCAGCTCTCTGGAGATCCGGATCGGGAATCCGCAGGTGACCCTCTCGGGCGTGCGCGAGTACCGCATCCGCTATCGCGTCGGGCGCGGCCTGCTCTACTTCGACGACCACGACGAGCTCTACTGGAATGCGACGGGCAACGAGTGGAAGATCCCCGTCGAGGCCGCGTCCGCGACGGTCGAGCTGCCCTCGGGCACTGCGGCCGCCGTGGCGCGCCACACCTGCTTCGCCGGGCCCGCAGGCTCGACGCTGGCGGACTGCCGCGAAACCAGCGACGGAAGCAGCCTGCGCTTCGAAGCGGCACGGGCGCTGCCGCCGGGCTCGGGCCTCACCGTCGTCGTCGGCCTGCCGAAGGGCTTTCTGCCGGAGCCCTCGCCGCTCCGGCGCCTGCTCACACGCACGGGCGACTTCCTCAGCCCGTGGCTGCTGCTTCCGCTCGGTGCGCTCGCCTTCATGCTGCGCCAGTGGCGCACGCATGGCCGCGACCCCGGCGCTCGGGATGCGCTCCCGGTGCGCTACGAGCCGCCCGCAGGCCTGACGCCCGCCGAGGTCGGCACGGTGGTCGACGAGAGCGCCGATACGCTCGACCTCACGGCCACGATCCTCGACCTGGCGGTACGGGGGCTGCTGCGCATCGAGGAGGTCGAGGGCACGGGCTTCCTCTTCCTCTCGAAGCGCGACTACCGGCTGCAGCGGACGGGCGCCAGCGAGACCGGCCTCAAGGAGCACGAGCGATTGCTGCTCGGCGCCGTCTTCGCCGCCGGGCCGACCGTGCTCCTCTCGGATCTCAAGAACAAGTTCCACGAGTCGATCCCCGGCATCCGGCGCGCGCTCTACAAGGAGCTGAGCGGGGAGGGCGCCTACTTCCCCACCTCTCCCGAGCAGGTGCGGACCAACTACCGCCTCGCGGGCATCGCCGTGGCGGCGCTCGGCCTGCTGGCGATCTGGGCCGAGCAGTCTCCGCTCGCCATCGGCTGCCCGCTCGCGGCGGGCGCGATCGTGCTGGGCTTCTCCGGCGCGATGCCGCGCCGCACGGAGAAGGGGCGGCGAGCCCGCGACGAGATCCTCGGCTTTCGCGAATTCGTGAGGCGTGTGGATGCGGATCGCCTCGATCGAACGGGCGGGAAGACGGCCGGTCGCTTCGAGAAGGTGCTGCCCCATGCGGTGGTGCTCGGTGTCGCGGACCGCTGGGCGACGGTCTTCGCCGGGATCTACACGCAGCCTCCCGGCTGGTACCACTCGGATCGCTACGGAAGCGGATTCAGCGCCGACGACTTCGTCTCGGACGTCGGCCGCTCGCTCTCGACCATGGGCGAGACCTTCACGTCGCAGCCCGGCTCGGGGTCGAGCGGTTTCTCGGGCGGTTCGAGTGGTGGCGGCAGCGGAGGCGGAGGCGGCGGGAGCTGGTAGCGCGCGGGCAGCGCTCCGGAGATGGCCCGTGGTACGGTGCCGCCTGGAAGCTCCTCTCCGTGTGGGGTGAAGATGTCGAGAACGGCCGCAGGCGGCGAAGTCGACTCCCGCTTCGCGCGCGTGCGAGAGGTCTTCGCCGCGCAGCTCGCAGCGCCCGGCGAGCTCGGCGCTGCGGTCTGCGTCACGCTGGAGGGGCGTCCCGTCGTCGATCTCTGGGGAGGCTTTTCAGACGCCGCACGCTCGAAGCCCTGGCGACATGACACGGTGGTGAACGTCTTCTCCACGACCAAGGGCCTCGTGGCCCTGTGCGCGCATCGCCTTGCCGACCAGGGGCGCCTCGACTTCGACGCCCCGGTGTCGCGCTACTGGCCCGAGTTCGCGCAGGCTGGCAAGGAGGCCCTGCCGGTGGGGCAGCTCTTCGACCACAGCGCAGGTCTCGCGGCCGTGAGCCGGCCGCTTCCGCCGGAGGCACTCTACGCATGGGAGACGATGACCACTGCGCTGGCGGAGCAGGCGCCGTGGTGGACGCCGGGAACGCAGCACGGCTACCACGCGCTCACCTTCGGCTGGCTCGCGGGCGAGATCGTACGGCGCGTGTCGGGCAAGAGTCCGCGCGCCTTCCTGCGCGACGAGCTCGCAGGTCCGCTCGGCGCGGACGTGCAGATTGGTCTCGACCCGGCCGACGACGCGCGCGCAGCCGAGCTCGTGCCGGCACCGCTGCCGCAGCCCGGCGAGCCGAACATGATGGCCGAGGCATTGAAGGATCCCGGCGGCGTCGCCGCCCGGGCCTTCCTCAATCCGTTGCTGCACCCGAATGCCGTTCACTCCGAGGCGTGGCGGCGGGCGGAGATCCCGGCCGCCAACGGCTTTGCCTCAGCGCGCGGCCTCGCGCAGCTCTACGGCGCGGCGGCGGGCGGTGTGGCGGGCGGCGCGCCCGCGCTTTCGGCCGAAGGGCAGGCCCGCGCAGGCGGTGAGCGCCGGGCGGGGCCCGACCGGGTGCTCATGGGCCTGCACACGCGCTACGGCCTCGGCTTCATGCTGGGCACGGAGGGCGAGCCGCTCGGCCCCCATCCCGGCGCCTTCGGCCACTCCGGCGCAGGCGGCTCTCTCGGCTTCGCCGACCCGGCCGCGCGTCTCGGCTTCGGCTACGTCATGAACCAGATGCAGTCCGGTGTATATCTCATCGGTCCACGGGCGAACGCGCTCGTGGCCGCCGTCTACGCATGCCTGTAGACGCTGCGATTGCCCTGACGTGACGAGCCTGGGTCACGCTCGCGGTGATCGCGGGCGTGCGCGTGCCGCTGCCCTGGCCCTTTCGCTCCTGACGGGTCGAGGCGCCCGGCTCAGCGCGGCGCGGGCCGAACCCAGTCTGGATGACCGGACCACGTCCACGCGAAGCTGGTGCGGCTGACGCCGAGCATCATGCCGCCGAGAGCGCGCGGATGGAGGAAGAGGTTGTCCGGGACGGCGGCCTCGCGCGGCCCGGTCCAGTCGCCCGGCGCGTGCTCGAGGCAGGCCGCCCGCACGGCGCCCGGCTCGTCGCATTCGGCGTAGGCCATGTAGAAGCCGGGCCCGCGCTTGCCGAGGAAGCGCCCCATGGTCTTCCCGGCATCGAAGGGATGGATGATCTCCAGCCGGTCGAGACGATCGGGGTGGAAGATGGTGAGCGTGCCCTCGTAGCCGAACTCCGGTGAGCGGATCGGAAC
>CAYOIG010000679.1:0-5152 GCA_964403915.1 uncultured Myxococcaceae bacterium | reverse complement strand
GCGCGGCAGAGGGAGGCCAGCGCCTCCCAGCGCCCGAGCCGCCGCAGCAGGTCGCTGAGCGGGACGCAGAGAACCGGCAGCGGGCCGAGCTCGGCGATCGCCGTCTCGAGCAGCGCGGCGGCCGTGCCGGGATCCCCTGCGGCGTCGCGGGCGTGTGCCTCGCGGGCCGCCCGTGAGGCGCGCCCGAGGGCTTCCGGATCGGCCGGCCGGTCTGCCGGGTCTGCGCCCTGCGTCCCCATCGCCCTCCTCTGCCAGTCCGGCAACCGCTCGCCTTCGTCCGTTGATCGACCCCCCCGCCTCGTTGCTTGACCGTCTCCGGTTGCGGTGATCGGGGCGTCTCAGTAGGTTTTTCGATAGGTTACAGGCCGGAGGGCGGGCCTTCGGCGCACCCCGCGCGACGCCTCGGGCCCTTGCCTGGAGGCCGCCCGGAAGGAGACGCCCCTGGGCGAGAGTCGCCCGACCGACCGGGCCGAGAGCACGCGAGACGACCGGGCGCGCCCGGTCGCCGGCGGGGCTCCTGGACCCGAGCTCGCGCCCGCCGAGCGCAGGCGGCGCCGGCGCGAGGCGGTGATCGCCGTCGCGGTGGTGGCCGCGATCGTGGCGGTGATCGGGTTCGAGGGACGCCTGTCTCGCCTCGGCAGCTCGCTGCCGATCGGCGACGGCGTCCTCTTCCTCTTCCTCAATGCCGTCAACGTCATCCTCATCGGGCTGCTGGTGTTCCTGATCACCAGGAACTTCGTCAAGCTCGTCTTCGAGCGTCGCCGTGGCATCCTGGGCTCGCACCTCAACACGCGTTTCGTGCTGGCCTTCCTGCTGATCGCGACCGTGCCGACGGCCGTGCTCTTCGCCGTCTCCGCCTTCTTCATCACATCCTCCATCGACACCTGGTTCAGCCTCCAGGTGGACGAGGCGCTCGAGCAGAGCCGCGCCGTAGCCGATGCTTACTACGAGGGGTCGAGTCGCAAGGCGCTCTTCTACGGCCGCCGCATCGCCGAGCAGATCCGCAGCGAGGCGCTTCTCGGTGACGATGGCCGGGTGCGGCTCGCCGAGCTCGTGCAGGCGAAGCAGCGCGAGTACGACCTCGGAGTCGTCGAGGTCTTCAGCGCCACCGGCGAGGAGCTCGTAGCGGCGAGCAACCCCGAGATTCCGGCTGCGAACTTCTCGCGTCCCGAGAGTGATCTCGTTCGCGCGGCCCTCGCCGGGAGCCCCACTTCCAGCATCTCCGAGATCGGCGGAGCAGACGTCATTCGCGGGGCCGTGCCGATCCAGTCCGCCGTCCCGGGCGAGGAGACCATCGGGGCGGTCGTGGTGAATACGTTCGTGCCCCGATCCCTCACGCGACACGTGGCGGACATCCGCGCGGCGCTCGACGAATACCGTCGCTTGCAGCCGAATGCCGGTCACATCCGCACCGTGTATCTGCTCGAGCTGCTGCTGATCTTCCTGGTCGTGCTGCTCCTGGCCACCTGGTGGGGGCTGCGCATGGCGAAGGGCGTGACGGGTCCGATCCGCGCCCTCGTGGAGGGCACCGACGAGGTGGCTCGGGGCAATCTCGACGTCGTCGTGGAGCCCACGTCCGACGACGAGGTGGGCTTTCTCGTGCGTTCCTTCAACCAGATGACCCACGATCTGCGCGAGGCGCGCGGCGGCCTCGAGCGGTCGAACGCCGAGATCGAGCAGCGCCGGCGTTACATGGAGATCGTCCTGCGCAACATCGGCGCGGGCGTGGTCTCCCTCGACGCCGAGGGGCGCATCAGCACCATCAACCCGTCGGCGCAGCGGCTGCTCGGAGTGCCACCCGGCGTCGGTCTCTCGGGGCGCAAGATCGAAGAGGTGCTGACGCGTCCGGAGCATCTCGAAATCGTGGGCGAGCTCGCCCGGCAGCTCCGGCCGGGGCTGCGCGAGAGCATCCGACGGCAGCTTCAGGTGCCGTCGGGCGACGAGATGCTCACGTTGCTGGTCAGTCTCACGCTGCTGCAAGACGAGGACGGTCGCCGGCTCGGCGTGGTCCTGGTCTTCGACGACTACACCCAGCTCGTCAAGGTGCAGCGCATGGCGGCCTGGCGCGAGGTGGCGCGCCGCATCGCACACGAAATCAAGAACCCGCTGACGCCGATCCAGCTCTCGGCACAGCGAATCCGGCGTCGTTTCCGCGAACGGCTGTCCGAGGCATCCGACGACGGCAAGGTCTTCGACGAGTGCGTCGATACCATCACGACGCAGGTCGAGAGCCTCAAGCTGCTCGTGAACGAGTTCTCGAACTTCGCGCGATTGCCGGCGGCGAGCCCCAAGCCGGACGATCTGAACCGACTGGTGGCGGATACGGTGGCGAGCTATGCGGATACGGAAGGCATCACGCTGCGAACCGAGCTCGACCCGGCGCTGCCGAGCGTCGAGCTCGACCGCGAGCAGATGCGCCGGGCCCTGTCCAATCTGATCGAGAACGCCATCGCGGCGATCCGGGAGTCGTGCGAGGCGGATGCTCCTCCCGGCGAGGGTGTGATCGAGCTGCGTACGGTCCACGACGCGCTGCTCGGCACGGCACGGCTCGAGGTGGCCGACGACGGCCCGGGCATCCGGTCCGAGGACCGCCGGCGCATCTTCGAGCCCTACTTCTCGACGCGACGCGGCGGCACGGGCCTCGGCCTCGCCATCGTCTCACGCATCGTGGCCGACCATCGCGGCTACATTCGTGTCCACGACAACCGGCCACGTGGCACGCGCTTCGTGCTCGAGCTGCCGGTGCGGGGGGGCTGAAGGGCGGGATGGCGGAGCGTGTTCTGATCGTGGACGACGAGGAGAGCATCCGCCGCTCGCTGGCGGGCATTCTCGCCGACGAGGGCTACGAGACGATCGTGGCCCGCGACGGCGATCAGGCGCTGGCCGCGCTCCGCGCAGACCCAGCTCCCGCTCTCGTGCTCCTCGACATTGCGATGCCGGGGCGTGACGGCCTCGAGGTGCTGGAGCAGATTCACGCCCTGGCGAAGGACCTTCCGGTGGTGATGATGAGCGGCCACGGCACCATCGAGACGGCCGTACGCGCCACCAAGCTCGGCGCGTACGACTTCATCGAGAAGCCGCTCTCGATCGACAAGCTGCTGCTCACGCTCCAGCACGCGCTCCAGCAGGCCGGTCTGGCACGGGAGAACCGCGCGCTGCGGGCCGAGACGCTCCGGGCCCACGAGATCCTCGGCGGCTCGGAGGTGATCCGGCGCCTGAAGGAGCAGATCGCGCTCGCTGCGCCGACCAATGGTTGGGTGCTGATCACGGGCGAGAACGGCACGGGCAAGGAGTTGGTCGCACGGCAGGTCCACCTGCAGAGCCGGCGAGCAGATCGGCCCTTCGTGGAGGTGAACTGCGCGGCGATCCCCGAGGAGCTCATCGAGTCGGAGCTCTTCGGCCACGAGAAGGGCGCGTTCACTGGCGCGATCGCGCAGAAGCGAGGGAAGTTCGAGCTCGCGCACACCGGCACGATCTTCCTCGACGAGATCGCGGACATGAGCCTCAAGACGCAGGCGAAGATCCTGCGCATTCTCCAGGAGCACAAGTTCGAGCGCGTGGGCGGAACCGAGACGATGGAGGTGGACGTGCGGGTGATCGCCGCCACCAACAAGTCGCTCGAGAAGGAGATCGCCGCAGGCCGCTTCCGGGAAGACCTCTACTACCGCCTCGCGGTGATCCCGTTCCACGTGGCGCCGCTGCGCGAGCGACGGGAGGACATCCCGATTCTCGTGAACGCCTTCGCGCGGGAGTTCTGCGCCGAGGCGGGAATGCGCGAGAAGACCATCCAGCCGCGGGCGATGAGCCTGCAGCAGAGCTATTCGTGGCCGGGCAACGTGCGGGAGCACCGCAATCTCCAGGAGCGCCTCGTCCTCATGACGCCGGGGTCTCGGATCGGGAGCGACGATCTGCCCGAATCGATCCGAAACGCCGAGATTCGCGAGGGAGCCGAGAGCGAGAGCCTCGAGCACGCGCGGCGCGCCTTCGAGCGCGCGTATCTGCTGGCGCGCCTGCGCGAGCACGGCTGGAACGTCTCGCGCACTGCCGAGGCCATCGGACTCGCGCGCGAGAGCCTGTCGCGGAAGATCCGCAGCCACAAGATCGAGATGCAGCGTGACTGAAGCCAGGGTCCGGATCGGCGCCGCCGTGCGCGGCGATCTCGGCGGTGTGGCCGAGCTCGCCGCGGCGACGCTGCGCGAGGCCTGGAGCGAGGCCAGCTTTGGCGAGATGCTGGGGGTGCCCGGGGCGGTGTGTCTCGTCGCGCGCGGGCGGGGAGGCGCCCTCGCCGGCTTCGTGGTCGGACAATGCGTGGCGGATGAGCTGCACGTGCTCTCGCTGGCGGTGGCACCCGGCTGGCGTCGCCGCGGCGTGGCGAGCGCACTGCTGGCGGCGGCCGCCGGCACCCCGGCGATCCCGCTCGTCTTGCTCGAGGTGCGCCCTTCCAACGTCGCCGCGCGCGGCTTCTATCGTGCCATCGGCTTCGAGGAAGTGGGCCGGCGAAGCAGCTACTACCCGGACGGCGAGGACGCGCTGCTCCTTACGCTGGAGGCGGCGTCCTGCCGCTCCCGGCTCGTCGCCGCAGGCGACCCCGCCGCGTGAAGAGGGCTCCGCTTCGAGGCGACGCCCGGGTCGTGGAGAGCCGCGCGGAAGGCGGGGCGAACCGGCGCCTGCGGCTCTTCGTTCCCGGATTCGCGGGTTTCGCGCCCGGGCAGTTCGCGATGCTCTCTCCCGGCGCGCTCGGCGCGGCGGAGCGCTTCGATCCCCTCCTGCCGCGGCCCATGGCCATTTACCGCGCGACACCCGGCGACGGAGGCGCCGAGGTGGAGGTGCTGTACAAGGTGCACGGCCGGGGCACCGCGCTGCTGGCGCAGGCCCGCGCAGGAGAGCGCGTGCGCTTCGTCGGCCCGCTTGGAAGGCCCTTCCCCGAGGCGCCGCGCGGAAGCCTCGCGCTGCTCGTCGGCGGGGGCACCGGCGTCGCCTCGCTCTACGAGCTCGCGGCACGCACCCGGGCGACGGGCGCCGCCCGTCTGCGCGTGCTGCTCGGCGCGCGCAGCGGCGCCGACCTCATGGGTCGCGACGATTTCGAAGCCCTCGGTGCCGAGCTGGTGCTGGCGACCGAGGATGGCAGCCTCGGGGAGCGGGGCCTCGTGAC
>CAYOIG010000678.1:0-9782 GCA_964403915.1 uncultured Myxococcaceae bacterium | reverse complement strand
CAAGTACGTGTCGCCGCCGCACACCACCGACTTCGGCATCCTGTTCCTGCCCACCGAGGGGCTGTACGCGGAAGTGCTGCGCCGGCCGGGCCTGACCGACTGGCTGCAGCGCGAATGCCGCGTCACCATTGCCGGGCCGACCACGCTCACCGCGTTGCTCAATTCGTTGCAGATGGGCTTTCGCACCCTCGCCATCGAGAAGCGCTCGAGCGAAGTGTGGAAGCTGCTGGCGGCCGTCAAGTCCGAGTTCGAGAAGTTCGGCGGCATCCTCGACAGCGTGCAGAAGAAGCTGCAGGAGGCCTCGAACAAGATGGACGAGGCGTCGCGGAAGACCCGGACCATCGCGCGCAAGCTGCGCGACGTGGAGGAGCTGCCGGCAGGAGAGGCAAGCCGGCTGCTCGAGGCGGGAGATCCGCCGGAGGCCGACGAGACATGAGCCCCCCGCGCTCGCGCGCTAGCCTCGAGCCATGTCCTCGCCGGTGAAGCGCAAGGCGACCTACGCGGATCTCGAGGCCCTGCCCGTATGGCAGGTGGGCGAGATCGTCGAGGGCGACCTCTACGCCTCGCCGCGGCCCGCGAGCCGGCACGCGCTTGCGTCCTCGGTCCTCGGCGGCGAGCTGCTGGGGCCGTTCCAGCTCGGGCGGAATGGGCCGGGCGGATGGTGGATCCTCGACGAGCCGGAGCTCCATCTCGATCGGGACGTCGTGGTGCCCGACATCGCGGGCTGGCGCCGCGAGCGCCTGCCGGTGGTCGAGGACGTTCCGTATTTCACGCTCGTGCCGGACTGGATCTGCGAGGTCCTCTCCCCGTCCACGGCGCGGCTCGACCGCGTGAAGAAGCTCCGCGTCTATGCCCGCGCGGGCGTCGCGAATGCCTGGATCGTGGACGCCATCGGGCACACTCTCGAGGTGTTTCGACGGGACGGCGCCCAGTGGACGCTCGTCGCAACGCATGGTGGAGACGAGCGCGTCCGCGCCGAGCCGTTCGGCGCCGTCGAGATCGAGCTCGGCGCGCTCTGGCTGCCGGAGCCTCCTGCGTGACGGGCGCTGCGCGCCCTTGCCGCTCAGCCGACGCGGCCTGCGAGCGCAGCGGCGTAGATCTCGCGCAGCTCGGCCGTTCCGACCGGCACGGGATTTCCGGCGGCGGTGGGATCGGCGGCGGCCATCTCGGCGAAGCGGTCGAGATCCTCGTCCCGTAGACCGATCTCGCGCGCGGTGTGCGGTATGCCGATCTGCTCGCGTAGCCCGAGCACCCAGTCGAGAACACCGCCAAAGCCCGGCTTCGGGAGATCGAGGTAGCGCGCGACGCGCGCCATCTTCTCCTCGATCGCGCGGCGGTTGAACGCGAGCACGTACGGCATGAACACGCCGTTCGCGAGCCCGTGGTGCGTGCCGAGCACGGCGCCGAGCGGGTGCGAGAGGGCATGAATGGCGCCGAGGCCCTTTTGGAACGCCGCAGCGCCCATGTGCGCGGCGCACAGCGTGTAGGCGCGCGCCGTTAGGTTGCGGCCGTCGGCGACGGCGGCGGGAAGCCACTGTCTTCCGAGACGCATGCCTTCGACGGCGATGCCGTCGGCAATCGGATGGTGCCCCGGCGAGCAGTAGGCCTCGAGATTGTGCGCGAGGGCGTCCATGCCGGTTGCGGCAGTGACGTGCGGCGGGAGGCCGACGAGAAGTTCGGGATCCGCGACCACGATGGCCGGCAGCATCTTCGGATGGAAGATGATCTTCTTGACGTGCGTCTGCTCGTCCGTGATCACCGCAGCGCGCCCGACCTCGGAGCCCGTCCCTGCCGTGGTCGGCACCGCCACGATCGGCGCGATTCCCTCGACCGTCGCGCGCGTCCACCAGTCGCCGACGTCCTCGAAGTCCCAGATCGGGCGCGTCTGCGGGATCATGAAGGCGATGGCTTTGGCACAGTCGAGGGCGCTGCCGCCGCCGAAGGCGATGACGCCGTCGTGTCGTCCGGCGCGGAAGGCTGCCACGCCCGCCTCGACGTTCGCGAGCACCGGGTTCGAGCGCACGTCGGCGAAGAGGCCCGTCGGGATGCCGGCCTTCTCGTTCGCGGCGAGGACGCTCTTCAGCATCGGCAGCGCCGCGAGACCAGGATCGGTGACGAGCAGCGGCCGCTGCATGCCGAGGGCCTTGCAGGTATCGGCGAGCTCACGCACGCGCCCCACGCCAAAGCGGATGGTCGTGGGATAGCTCCAGTTGCCGCGTAGCATCGCGGGATCGGACTGCACGTTCTACTCCTTGGCGCGCGTTCGGAAGATCCGCGCGAGATCGAGTTCGATGGCGTCGAAGGGTTCGGCGCGCACCTGTGCCTCGCCCCGGAACGTCGTCACGAGCCGCCAGCCCCCGCTGTCACGGCGCAGCACCTCGAGCGTCTGGAGGAGGGGATCGACCAGCCAGGCGTGGCCGACGCCGGCCTCTGCATAGAGCGGAAGCTTCTCGCTGCGGTCGAGCGCGTCCGTCACCGGCGAGAGGATCTCGCAGACCCAGTCCGGCACGGTTGCGAAGAAGGCGGTCTCCGGCAGCGCCGGCATCTTCTCCGTGCGCCAGCCCGCGAGATCCGGCACCAGCACCTCGCCACCGCCGAGCAGGTGCAGCTCGGGCTCGACCAGGATCCACCACCCGCCGGGGCCGCCGAGGCCGTGCTCGAAGGGGGTGAAGAGAGCCGCGGCGAGGCTCGTCTCGGCCCGCGCATGTCGCGGCGCCGGCCGTGGCGTGGTGTAGAGCTTGCCGTGGATGATCTCGGCGACGAAGCGATCGGGGACCTTCAGCAGGTCTGCGTACGTCGCGCGCCGGCTCCGGGGCGGCCGCCCGCTCACGGCGCAGGCTCGCCCGCGTTCGGGACGCCGCTTCCGAAGACGAGCGCGAGATCGAGCGCGATGGCGGCGAACGGCTCGGCCCGCACCGGCTCCTGCCCGCGGAACGTCGTGACGAGCCGCCAGCCCGGGCCGTCGCGCCGCAGCACTTCGAGGGTTTCGAGGAGCGGATCGATCAGCCATGCGAAGCCGACGCCCGCTTCGGCGTAGATCGGAAGCTTCTCGCTGCGGTCGAGCGCGGCCGTCCCCGGCGAGAGGATCTCGCAGACCCAGTCCGGCACGGTCTCGAAGAAGGCGGTCTCCGGCAGCGACGGCATGCGCTCCGTACGCCAGCCCGCGAGATCCGGCACCAGCACCTCGTCGCCGCCGAGAAGGTGCAGCTCGGGCTCGATCAGGATCCTCCACCCGCCCGGCCCGTCACGGCCGAGCTGGAAGGGGCCGAAGAGCACTGCGGCGAGGCCCGTCTCCGCCTGTGCGTGCCGCGGCGCCGGCCGCGGCGTGGTGTAGAGCTTGCCGTGGATGATCTCGGCGACGAAGCGATCGGGGACCTTCAGCAGGTCCGCGTACGTCGCGCGCCGCTTCGCTGACGAGCCGGCCATGACGGGACGCTACTGCACGCCCCTCGCAGAGCCAATCGTTGCCGTGCGTACACGTCCAGCACTCACGTCTTCGTCCGCAGGTGGAACGACTTTGGCCGCGTGAGCTGGTCGAAGCCGAGGCGGGAGAGGGTGCAGCCGCGGCCGGAATCCTTGACGCCCGTCCATGCGAGGCCCGGATCGAGATAATCGCAGCGGTTCATGAACACGGTGCCGGTCTCGAGGCGGTCGCCGAGCGCGAGCGCCGCCTGCTCGTCGTGCGTCCAGATCGCGGCCGTGAGGCCGTAGGCGCTGTCGTTCATCAGCCCGATCGCCTCGTCGTCCGAGGCCACGCGCTGGATGCCGATCACGGGTCCGAAGCTCTCCTCGGTCATGACGCGCATGCCGTGATCGACGTTCACGAGGACGGTCGGGCCGAGATAGGGCGAGCCGGGCCGGTCGTTCGCGAAGGAGCGCGGATCGACCAGCAGCTTCGCGCCCGCGCGCACGGCGTCTGCGATCTGCCCGCGCACGAACTCGGCGGCGCTCGGTCGCACCATCGGGCCGAGGGTCGTCTCGGGATCGAGCGGGTCTCCGAGACGGTAGCTCCGGGTGAGCGCGACGTAGCCCTCGACGAAGCGGTCGTAGAGCGAGGCGTGCACGTAGATGCGCTCGATGCCGCAGCAGGACTGGCCGGAGTTGAAGAAGGCGCCGTCGACGAGATTCTCGACGGCGTGCTCGAGGTTCGCATCGTGACGCACGTAGGCGGGATCCTTGCCGCCGAGCTCGAGGCCGGTGCCGATGAAGCGCTCCGAGGCGGCGCGCTGCACGGCGTGGCCCGCCTCGACGGAGCCGGTGAAGGCCACGAAGTCCGCGTCCGGGCTCCGGACCACCCGCTCGGTGTCGGCGTGCGAGAGATGGAGCACGCTGAACAGGCCCGCGGGCAGCCCGGCCTCGCGAAACGCCCCGGCGAAGCGCTCGGCGCACAGTGGCGTCTGCGCCGAATGCTTCAGCACGACGGCGTTACCGGCGAGGAGCGCCGGCACGACCGAGTTGACGGCCGTCAGATACGGGTAGTTCCAGGGCGCGATCACGAAGACGACGCCCACAGGATCGCGGCGAATGAAGCGCGTGAAGCCCTCCTTCGGCTCGAGCGCGAGATCGGCGAGGGCCTCCTCCGCGACGCCCGCCATGAAGCGCGCACGCTCGACCAGGCGATCGACCTCGAGCGCTGCGTAGCGGATCGGGCGACCCATCTGGCGCGTCAGCTCCTCGCCAATCTCCTCGCGCTTCGCGAGGAAGGCCTGGCAAAAGCGCTCGACCGCCGCGACGCGCTCGGCGACGGGCGTGCGGCGCCACGCGGGCTGCGCGCGATGAGCGAGAGCGAGCGCGTCCGCGATCTCGCGCTCCGAAGCGAGAGAGCGCCGCACCAGGACGCTCCCGTCGATCGGAGAGATCACGTCGAAGTGCTGGCTCATACGATCTCGAAGTAGCGGGCGAGCTCCCAGTCGCTGACGTGCTTGCGGAACTCGCGCTCCTCCCACTCGCGTGTGGCCGCGAAGTGCTCGACGAAGGCGTCGCCGAACAGGGCCCGCGCCGCCTTCGAGCTCTTGAAGCGCTGGGCCGCATCCCAGAGCGTCGTGGGAAGTCGGCGCTTCGCAGGCGTCTCCTGCTCGTAGGCGTTGCCAGCGGCCGGCGCCCCGAGCTCGAGACCGTGCTCGATGCCGTGCAGGCCCGAAGCCAGCGCCGCCGCGAGCGCGAGGTAGGGATTTCCGTCGGCGGCCGCGATCCGGTACTCGACGCGCTGCGACTTCTCCGAGCCGGGGATCACGCGCAGCGCGCAGGTGCGGTTCTCGACCCCCCAGGTCGCGCTCGTCGGCGCCCAGTAGCCGGGGACCAGCCGGCGATAGGAGTTGACCGTCGGTGCCACGAGGCAGAGCAGCTCCGGCAGCAGCGCCTGCTGGCCCGCCACGAACTGCCGCATGCTGCGGCTCATACCGTGACTGGCCTTCGCATCGTAGAAAGCTGACTTGCCGGCCTTCGTCTTCAGCGACACGTGGATGTGTCCACTCTGGCCCGGCCAGTCCATCGACCACTTGGCCATGAAGGTGGCCATCCAGCCCCGCCGCTGCGCCAGCACCTTCGTGAAGGTCTTGAACAGCGCCGCCTTGTCGGCGGCGGCGAGCGCCTCATCCACGGTGATGGCGGCCTCGATCACGCCCGGCCCCGTCTCCGTGTGCAGGCTCTCGATCGGCATGTCCATCGCCTCGCAGGCGGCGAGCAGCTCGTGGTAGAAGTCCGCGTGCGCGGAGCTGCGCAGCACGGAATAGCCGAAGGAGCCCGGCGTGATCGGCCTGAGGTTCCGGTAGCCCTTCTCCCGCACCGAGTCGGGCGTCTCGTCGAAGAGGAAGAACTCGTACTCGAGGGCCGCGCGGGCCTCGAAGCCCATGCCGCGCGCCTTCTCGAGCACGCGCCGCAGCACGCCGCGCGGGCACAGGGCATCGGCCGGCGGTGCGAACTCGAGCAGGAAGAGCAGCGTGCCGGGCTCGCCGGTCACCTCGCGGCAGCTCTCCGGCACCACGCGCACGGGCGCATCCGGGTAGGCAGTGTGCCAGCCCGTGAACTTCACGTTGTCGTAGAGCTTGTCCTGGGAATCCCAGCCGAGCACGACGTCGCAGAAGCCGAAGCCTCCACCGAGCGCGGAGAGAAACTTCTCCCGCGACATGTACTTGCCACGCATCACGCCGTCGACGTCGAAGAGGCCCACCTTCACGTGGCTGAGCTCGCGCTCCTCGACGATCTTGCGCGCATCGGCGGCCGTGCGGACGTCGCGGGCCTTCACGAGCCGAAGGCCTTTCGGATGCGCCGAACTGCCTCGACCACGTTCTCTCGCGCGCTGAACGCCGAGAGCCGCAGGTAGCCCTCGCCGGCCGGCCCGAACCCGGCGCCGGGCGTTCCGACCACGTTCGCCTCGGCGAGCAGGCGATCGAAGAACTCCCAGGAGCCCATCCGCTGCGGCGTACGCATCCAGATGTAGGGTGCGTGTACGCCGCCGAAGAGCGTGAAGCCGGCGGCGCCGAGCTCTTCGCGCAACACGCGCGCGTTCTCCATGTAGAAGCCGATCTGCTCTGCCGTCTGCTTCAGGCCCTCGGGCGAGTAGACGGCCGCCGCGGCACGCTGCACGGGATAGGAGACGCCGTTGAACTTCGTCGTCTGGCGCCGGTGCCAGAGGCCGTTCATCGGTACGCGCTCCCCGGCCGCCGTGGTCCCGGTGAGCGCCTTCGGCACCACCGTGTAGGCACAGCGAACGCCGGTGAAGCCCGCCCGCTTGCTGAAGCTGCGGAACTCGATCGCGCACTCGCTCGCACCTTCGATCTCGTAGATGGAGCGAGGCAGCGCGGGATCCTGCACGTAGGCTTCATAGGCGGCGTCGAAGAGGATCACGGCATCGTTCGCCCGGGCCCAGGCGACCCAGCGGGTGAGCTGCTCGTGGCTGGCCACGGCGCCGGTCGGGTTGTTGGGCGTGCACAGGAAGGCCACGTCCGCGTGCTCGCGGGGCGGGTCGGGCACGAAGCCGTTGGCCTCGTTCGCCTCGAGGTAGCAGATGCCTGCGAAGCGTCCGTCTTCGGCGGCACCGCCGCTGCGGCCCGCCATCACGCTCGTGTCCACGTAGACGGGGTAGACCGGATCGGTGACGGCGATGCGGCAGTCGGCGCCGAAGATCTCCTGGATGTTGCCCGTATCGCATTTGCTGCCGTCCGAGACGAAGATCTCGTCGCGCTCGAGGGGGACGCCCCGCGCCGCGAAGTCGTGCTCGCGGATGGCGTCGAGCAGGAACTCGTAGCCCTGCTCGGGGCCATAGCCGCGAAAGCCCGCGGGCGTTCCCATCTCGTCTACTGCGGCGCGCAGGGCCGATACGATGGCGGGTGCGAGTGGGAGCGTCACGTCGCCGATGCCGAGGCGGATCACCGGCTCACCGGGGTGCGTGGCCTCGAAGGCGCGGACCCGCCGGCCGATCTCAGGGAAGAGGTAGCCGGCGCGCAGTCGGCGGTAGCTCTCGTTGATGCGGGCCATGGCGCGCAGGTTAGCGGCAGCCGCGGGCGGCGGGGATGGCTGCGAAGGGTTGCGGGCGGAGGCCCAACGGAAAAGACATTCCGCGGCGTGGAAGGAAAGTGCCCTTCGTGCTCCCGCCCGGGCCGCCCCACGAGCCTGAAACGCACGGAGGCAGCTTGCGGCGGCCGATGGGGCTGGCACGGCCTTTGCAAAATCTCCGCTCACCTGGGAAGGAAGCGAGGAGCTTCCCATGCCCGGCCCTGTCCGCAGTTTCTTTCGCCTCACGTTTGCGCTCGCTGCCTTCGTCGGCCTCGCCTCGAGCGCCTCGGCCCTCACGATCCCGCTGAACGTCGAGTTCGACTCCGGAGCGATCGGCAGCTTCGGCTCGGTGACCGTGACGCAGAATGGCAACAGCCTCGATTTCTCGGTGAGCCTCGCGGGTACGGTGCTGGGCGCGAGCTCCGACCTCCACGAGCTCTACTTCAACCTGGTGGGTGCCCCGACCGGCGTCGGCATCAGCAACACGAACGCCCCGAACAGCGCCTACACGTTCGTGACGAACCCCTCCGTGGCGGGTGGCGCGGGCAGCTCCTTCGAGTACGGCGTCGGGTTCGGAAACGGCGCTGGCGGTCCCGGCAATGGCGTCCTGAAGCTGGCGACGTTCACGCTCTCGGCCGACCAGCCTCTCACGCTCGCGATGCTGGCGCAGACCTCCTCCACCACGGGCGGCGTCACGGTGAACCTGGCCGCGCACGTGCAGGGCACGTCGCTGGTGCCGGGCGTCGCGTCCGAGACGGTCGGCGGCGTCGTTCCGGAGCCCGAGTCGTTGGCGCTGCTCGTCACGGGGCTCGCCGGTCTGGCGGTCGCCGGGAGGCGGCGGCGTTTGGCGTAAGGCGCGGGCGGCGTGCGAGGTTTCGCCCTGGCGAGGCTGCGCTTCACACCGGCTGCGCACGTTCCCGGATGGCTCTCGGATGTTGGATCTCGAGCGCCTCTGCCCCAACGTCACGCAGGACATGATCCGGGTGGTCTCGAGCCGCCTCGAGAAGCGCGGCGACGTGTGGTGCGAGGCGGCCGGCGCCGGGCCGGTCTGGCGAAGACATGGGAAGAACCCATCTATCGTAGTAATGAAGGTGGCAATGGAAGGGGTGTGTGACCCCGTGCGGCACCGGTCCGGAGCGTGCGTCCGTCGAGGTGGGGAGTCGGCCGCTTCATGAGGCGGCCCGCGGGCGCAGTGGCCCGCGTCGTCGGCGAACTGCTTGATCAAGTACTCGTAGGCGCGACCCAGCACGTGTAGTTCTTGTAGTCCTGCCCCGCGGTCTTGCCGCGCAGGATGTTCGCCGCGCCCCAGAGGTGGGCCTCGAGCTGCTGGAGCGTGAGCTTCATGCCGGTCCTCGATCGGCCAGGTGATAGCGCCGCTGCGGATCCTGCGGCCCCGTGCCGATCTCGCGCACCAGCCCGCGGCCGACCATGCGGGCGAGCCGGGTGCGCGTGGCGCGCGGTGTGAGGCCGATCGCCTCGGCGATCTCGCTCGTGGAAAGCCCCTTGCCGCCGGCGAGGCTCTCGAGGATGGCCTGGTCGGTGTCGTCCAACACGGGACGGCCCACGCGCGCGGTGGCGATCGTGACCCGGAAGCGGGTGGCGAGCTCTTCGAAGATCGGCGGCGTGAGACCGGCCTCGCGGCAGGCGGCGTTCATGCGCTGGATGCCGCTGCCCCACTGCTCGATCAGGCCGAGGGCGTGGAAGATGCGGCCGATTACCCGGTTGCGCAGCTTCGACACGCCGCGCGGAAGATCTTCGAGCGTGAGGCCGAAGGGCAAGAGGCCCGGGTTCTCGACTTCGAGGCGGTCGTCGAAGATCGAGAGGCGCAGCGGAGCGCCGCGTTGCGCGTAGTCGGTGTGCGCTACCGCGTTGATGATCGCCTCGCGCACTGCCTCGGGCGGCAGGTTCCAGCGCTCCTTGCGGCGCACGGCGCCGATCTCGGCTCCGTGGAGGGCGTGCTTCTGAACGAAGGCGATCGCCTCCTCGATGGCGCGCACGGGCAGGGAGCGGATCTCGACGCGATCGAGGATGCGGCTCTTGTCGGTGCCGTGGAAGCGGCCGGCCTGGATCCAGGCGTCGGCGAAGTGGCGCTCACGGTCCTTGCCGAAGAGGATCATCCCGCCCACGGTCGGGACCTGGCGGCCCTGGTGCCCCGTGAGCAGTCGCAGCGTCTCCAGATCGCGCCGGGCGAGCTTGCGAAAGGCGGCGAACGACTCGGAAGCGGCTCGGAAGTCGAGGGCTTCCGAGTCGAGCCCCGGCATGGGCTGCTCGTCGAAGCCCTCGCCCCG
>CAYOIG010000677.1:0-1905 GCA_964403915.1 uncultured Myxococcaceae bacterium | reverse complement strand
TTTCGAGCACGGCCTGCACCAGATGCTCGAGGCGAAGGAGGGCTGCGATCTAACCAGCCGCCGGGATCCCCTGGCCCGCATCAGCTACCAGCGCTTCTTCCGGCGCTACCGGCGGCTCGCCGGAATGACGGGAACGGCGCGCGAGATCTCGGGAGAGCTCTGGGGCGTCTATGGTCTTCCCGTGCTCACGATTCCGACGAACCGTGCCGTGCTGCGCAGTGATTGCGGCGAGCGGGTCTTCGCGTCGATCGGCGAGAAGTGGGACGCCGTCGCGGAGCGCGTCGCGACGCTGCAGCGAGCGGGGCGCCCCGTGCTCGTGGGCACGCGCTCCGTGGAGGCCTCCGAAGACCTCTCGCGAAGGCTCGACGCGGCAGGCGTCGCGCATCGGGTCCTGAACGCACGGCAGGATGCCGAGGAGGCGCAGATCATCGCCCGGGCGGGAGAGGCCGGCAGCGTGACCGTCGCCACCAACATGGCCGGGCGCGGCACCGACATCCGTCTCGGCCCCGGCGTGGCCGAGCGCGGCGGTCTGCACGTGATCGCGACCGAGCGCCACGAGGCGCGACGCATCGATCGCCAGCTCTTCGGCCGCTGCGGCCGGCAGGGGGATGCGGGAAGCTTCGAGCGCATGGTCTGTCTCGAGGACGAGCTCGTCCGCCTGCACGCGGCGGGGCCGCGGCGACTCGCGCTGGCGGCCGCTGTCCGCACACCGCGGCTGGCGCCGCGCCTCGCGCGTCTGGCCGTTGGCCTCGCGCAGCGAGGCGCCGAGCGCCTGCATGCGCGAATGCGCGCCGACCTGCTGCAGCACGACGACGAGACGGCGAACCTGCTCGCGTTCTCGGGGCGCGGTGAATGAGGCCGGCCGCTCGGGCCCTGCGCATGGCGAGGCTCGCCGTGTGCGCCTTCCTCGTGCTGATCCCGGGCGCGGGCCGGCACGCGCTGGCAGATCCGGGCTTGCCGCCGCCGAAGCCGCCGGGCGCGGCTGCGGCCGACGAGCTCGACTGCGTGATCGAGCCGCGCTCGCGCATCACGCTCAGCTCTCCGCTCCAGGCCGTGGTTGAGATGGTGAGCGTCGATCGCGGAGACCTGGTGGAGAAGGGGCAGGTGGTGGCGGCCCTCGAGTCGAGCGTCGAGCGTGCGACCGTCGCCTCCGCCGCGGCGCGGGCGCGGATGGATGGCCGATTGCGCAGCCGGCAGGCGCGCCTCGATTTCGCGATACGCGGTCTTGGCCGCAGCACGGAGCTCAGCAAGAAGGATGCGATCTCCGCTCAGCAGCTCGACGAGGCCGAGCACGAGAAGCGCGTGGCCGAGGGCGACGTGCTCGAAGCCAGGGAGGATCGCGACCTCGCAGCCCTCGAGCTCGAGCGCGCGAAGGCAGCGCTCGCGCTTCGCAGCATCCACAGCCCCGTGAAGGGTGTCGTGGTGCGACGCATCCTCTCCCCCGGCGAGTTCGCCGATCCGCCGCAGATCCTGGAGATTGCCGAGCTAGATCCGCTCCGTGTCGAGGTCTTCGCTCCCGTATCCTGGCTCGGTCGCCTCAAGGTCGGCCAGCGCGCGATCGTCGTTCCGGAAGCGCCTGCCGGCGGGAGCCACGAGGCGAGGATCAGCGTCGTGGACCGCGTCGTGGATGCAGCCAGCGGCACGTTCGGCGTTCGTCTCGAGCTTCCGAATCCCGCGTACACGCTCGCGGCCGGACTGAAATGCAGGGTCCGCTTTCTCGGAGACTGACATGAGTCGTGTGACGGCAGCAGCGCCCCTCGACGCGGCGATCGCGATCGCGCGGGTGCCCCTGTTCGAGTCTCTCGATCCGGAAGATCGGGAACGCCTTCTGGCGGTCTCCTCCGTGCGACGCGTGGCGGCCCGCAAGCGCCTCTTCCGGAGAGGGGAGCCAGGCCGCGAGCTCTT
>CAYOIG010000676.1:0-10039 GCA_964403915.1 uncultured Myxococcaceae bacterium | reverse complement strand
AGCCGCGCGGCGATCTCGTCGCGGAGCCGCTCAGGCGGTATGACGGCATCGATCACGAGCTCGCTGGCGAGCTTCTGGATGTCGACCTCGGCGGCATACTCGGCGCGCAGGCGCTCGACGGTGGCCGGACGCTCGCTCTCGGGCAGGGCCTGGATCTGGTTGTAGTAGACGGCGTTGACGGCGGCCTCGGGGCCCATCACCGCGATCATGGCCGAGGGGAGCGCGATGCACGCCTCGGGCTCGAAGCCGGGGCCGCTCATGGCGTAGAGCCCTGCCCCGTAGGCCTTGCGCACGATCACGGAGACGCGCGGCACGCTGGCCTCTGACATCGCCATGATCATCTTGGCCCCCGCACGGATGATGCCCTGCCGCTCCACCTGCTTGCCGATCATGAAGCCGGGCACGTCGGCGAGGAAGAGCAGTGGGATGCCGAAGGCGTCGCAGAGCCAGAGGAACCGCGCGGCCTTGTCGGCGGAGTCGACGAAGAGCACGCCGCCCTTCACCTTCGACTGGTTCGCGACGACGCCCACGGATCGCCCTTCGATGCGCGCGAAGCCGGTGAGGATCTCGCCGGCAAAGAGCTTCTTCAGCTCGAAGAAGGAGCCGGCGTCCACCACACGGTCGATCACCTCGCGGATGTCGAAAGGCTTGTTCTCGCTCTCGGGGATGAGGCTCTCGAGGTCTTCGGACGGCTTGGATGGTGCGCACGCCGACGCCTCCGGCAGCGAGGCCTCCGCGTGGGATGGCAGATACGACAGGTAGGTTCGTGCGGCGGCGAGGGCGTCGGCCTCGGTCGCTGCGAGCAGATCGCCGCAGCCCGACACCGAGCAGTGCATGCGGGCGCCGCCCATCTCCTCGAGTGACACCTTCTGGCCGATCACCATCTCTGCCATGCGCGGCGAGCCGAGGTACATGCTGGCGTTGCCCTCGACCATGAAGACCACGTCGCAGAAGGCGGGGATGTACGCCCCACCGGCTGCCGAGGGGCCGAAGAGCAGACAGACCTGCGGCACCATGCCCGAGAGGCGAATCTGGTTGTGGAAGATTCGGCCCGCGCCGCGCCGGCCGGGGAACATCTGCACCTGATCGGTGATGCGCGCGCCGGCCGAGTCGACGAGATAGACGAGCGGGACGCGCAGCCGCTCGGCCCGCTCCTGGATGCGCAGGATCTTCTCCACCGTCCGCGCGCCCCATGAGCCCGCCTTCACGGTCGAATCGTTGGCCATGACGCACACCGTGCGGCCCTCGATGGCACCCGTGCCGGTGACGACGCCATCGGCCGGAAGGTCAGGCGCGACGCTGTTCGCGAGCGCGGCGTCCTCGACGAACGAGTCGGGATCGAGCAGCAGGCGAAGCCGCTCGCGGCAGAAGAGCTTGCCCTGTTTCTGCGCCTGCTCGTGGTAGCGCTCGGCGCCGCCGCGCGCCGCCCGCTCGAGCGCCTCCGTCACGTCCTTGCCCCGCTTCACGCCCTTCCCTCCTTGGCGGCCGCCCGCTCCCGCTCGCCGAGCCTCGCCCGCAGCACGCGGCCCGGCAGCTTCCGCGCGAGCACGTCGCGCTCGAGCCACGCCGTGACGTCCACCAGTGCGTCGAGGTCGACCCCCGTTGGCACCCCGGCCCGTTCGAAGAGATCCACGACGTCCTCGGTGGCCACGTTACCCGACGCTCCGGGCGCGTAGGGGCAGCCCCCGAGGCCGCCGAGCGAGGCGTCGAAGGTGCGCACGCCGGCCTCGAAGCCCGCCTGCACGTTCGCGAGGGCACGGCCCCAGGTGTCGTGCAGGTGGAGCGCGATGCGCGAGAGCGGCACCTCGCCGGCCACGGCCTGCACCAGCGCACGAACCTGCGCCGGGTGACCGACGCCGATGGTGTCGCCGAGGGAGATCTCGTCGACCCCGAGCGCGACGAGTGCGCCCGCGAGGCGAGCCACCGCCCCCTCCGCGACGGTTCCCTCGTAGGGGCAGCCGCAAGCGGTGGAGACGTAGGCGCGCGTTCGGACCCCGGCCGCCCTCGCCGCTTCCAGCACCGGCCGGAAGCGCTCGAGCGACTCCGCCACCGAGCAGTTCACGTTGCGGCGGTTGTGCGTCTCGCTGGCCGAGACGAAGACGGCGGCCACGTCGAGGTGCGCCGCGCGAAACCGCTCCCAGCCCTGAAGGTTCGGCACCAGCGCGCCGTAGCGGACGCCCGGTCGTCGGGGAACGCCGCGCGCCACGTCGTCCGCGTCGGCGAGCGCGGGGATCCACTTCGGCGACACGAACGACGTCGCCTCGATCTCGCCCAGACCGGCATCGGCCAGCCGCGAGACGAGCGAGATCTTCTGCGCAGTCGGCACCACGCCGGGCTCGTTCTGGAGCCCGTCGCGGGGGCCGACCTCGTAGAGGACGACCTCGGGGTCGGCCGGCACCCGGGCCCGCTAGGCCTCGTAGTTGTAGAAGCCGCGCCCGCTCTTGCGCCCGAGCCAGCCCGCCTCGACGCGCTTCTTGATCTCGAGGCACGGGGCATAGCGGGGCTCGCCGTACTCGCGATACAGGCTATCGAGGATCGCGTAGACCACGTCGAGGCCCACGAGATCGGCGAGCGCCAGCGGTCCGAGCGGATGGTTGCAGCCGAGCTTCATGCACTCGTCGATCGACTCGGGGCCCGCCACGCTCTGCTGCAGCGCGAAAGCCGCCTCGTTGATCATCGGAAACAGCACGCGGTTCACCACGAAGCCCGGCGAGTCCTTCACGTCGATCGGAACCTTGCCGAGACTCTCGGCAAGACCGCGCACCGCGGCGACCGTCGAGTCGCTGGTGCGCATGCCGCGCACCACCTCGACCAGCTTCATGAGCGGCACGGGATTGAAGAAGTGCAGCCCGACGAAGTGGGCCGGGCGCTTCAGATACGAAGCCAGCTTGGTGACCGAGAGGCTCGACGTATTCGTCGCGATGATGCTCTCGTCGCTGACGATGGCGTCGATGCGCTGGAGCAGATCGCGCTTCAGGTCGTGGTCCTCGGGCGCGCACTCGATCACGCGGTCGCAGCCCTTGAGCTCCTCGAGCGGCACCACGCCGCGGATGCGCTCGAGGGCCTCGGCCTTCTGCGTCTCGGTCAGCTTCTGCTTGGCAACGAGGCGCTCGAGCGACTTTCCGATCGCCTTCATGCCGCGGTCCACCGACTCCTGCCGGCGGTTCTGGAACACCACCGCGTAGCCGGCCTGCGCGGCCGCCTGGGCGATGCCCTGCCCCATGGTCCCGGTCCCGACGATGCCGATCGTGTGTCGCGGGGCCGCCATCAGACGAGCTCCACGCCGAGAGCCACCGCCTCGCCGCCACCGATGCACAGGGTCGCGATTCCGCGCCGGCCGCCGCGATCTGCGAGCGCGTGGAGCAGCGTGACGAGGATTCGTGCGCCCGAGCAGCCGATGGGGTGCCCGAGCGAGACTGCGCCGCCGTTCACGTTCACGCGCTCGGCGTCGAGCCCGTGGTCCTTCATCGCTGCCATGGTCACCACCGCGAAGGCCTCGTTGATCTCGTAGAGGTCCCAGTCGAGTGGCTTGGTTCCGGTCTTCGCATACAGGCGCTTCAGCGCCTCGACCGGCGCGATCGTGAACCACTTGGGCTCGAGCGCGGCCGAGGAGTCGGCCACGATGCGCGCCAGCACCGGCATGCCGAGCCGCTTCGCGACCTCGGCGGAAGTCACGACGAGGGCGGCTCCGCCGTCGTTGATGCTCGACGCATTCGCCGCCGTCACGGTGCCGTCCTTCGAGAACGCAGGCTTCAGCTTCGACATCTTGTCGAGCTGCGCCTTGCCGGGGCCCTCGTCGTGCTCGACGACCACCGGATCGCCCTTCTTCGACGGCACGGAGACGGGAACGATCTCGGCCTTGAACTTGCCGGCCTTCTGGGCCTGCAGCGCGCGCTCGAAGCTGCGCTTGGCGAAGGCGTCCTGGTCCTCGCGCGTGAAGCCGTACTTCGCAGCGACGAGATCGCCGCACTTGCCCATGTGCACGTCGTCGTAGGGATCCCATAGTCCGTCGTAGATCATCGAGTCGACCAGGGTGCCGTTGCCCATCCGGTAGCCGCTGCGCGCATTCGGCAGCAGGTAGGGCGCGTTCGACATCGACTCCATGCCGCCCGCGACGACCACGTCGGCCTCGCCCGCGAGGATCTCGCGACGCGCGAACATCACGGCCTGCAGACCCGAGCCGCAGACCTTGTTGAGGGTGATGGCGCCGGTCGACGCCGGGAGCCCGGCCTTGATCGTCGCCTGCCGTGCCGGGGCCTGGCCGATGCCGCCCGAGAGCACGCAGCCCATGAACACGCGATCGACCTTCTCGGGCGCGACGCCAGCTCGCGCGACGGCCTCGCGAATGGCGGCCGCACCGAGCTCCGGTGCCGGCAGCGCCGAGAGCGCGCCCTGGAAGCTGCCGAGAGGGGTACGCGCAGCGCTCGCAATGACCACGTCCGTCTGACTCATGGGCGTTCTCCTGCCGGGGATGGGCCGAGGGCGGGGCGATCACGGAGGCGCCGGCCCCTCGCGTCTTCCCGCGTATACATGGACGGGCGAGGCTACACGAGAGCGCGCCTCCCAGTCAAACACGGACTCGCAGTCAGCGATAGCCGAGGGCCTCGATCCGCTCGCGCCGCTTCGACCACTGCGGCTCGACCTTCACCCGAAGCGCAAGGTGCACGCGCCGCTCGCAAAGGCGCTCGATCTCGAGACGCGCCCGGGTGCCGATCCGCTTCACCATCTCCCCGCCGGAGCCCACCACGATGCGCTTCTGCGACTCGCGCTCGACGAGCAGATCGGCCTCGATCCGCACGAGATCGGGACGGCCCTCGTCGAAGGCCGTCACTTCCACTGCCACGGCGTACGGCAGCTCCTCGTGCAGCGCCCCGAAGGCGGCCTCGCGCACGAGCTCGGCGGCGAGAAAGCGCAGCGGCCGGTCCGTGAGCTCGTCCTCCGGGAAGTAGGGAGGGGCCTCGGGGAGTCTCTCCACGAGCGCCGCCAGCAGCGCCTCGATCCCCTTCCCCGTGCGCGCCGAAACCCGCAGGGCTGCCGCCGCGGGCGGCTCGAGGGCCGGCGGCCAGGAGGCCTTCGAGGCCCCGGGCAGATCCGCCTTCGAGCCCACCAGCAGCACGGGCACCCCGCGCCGGGCCAGGCACGCCAGCGTCTCGCCGTGCTCCGCGGAGAGGCCCTGCTGCGGATCGACCACGAGCAGCGCCACGTCGCAGTCTCCGGCCGCCTCCCGCACCGCCTCGTGCATGGCGGCATGCAGCGGCTTGGTGCCCGCGTGCATGCCCGGGGTATCGACGAAGAGAATCTGCGCGCCCGGGAGAGTGCAGATGCCGAGCAGTCGGCTGCGCGTGGTCTGCGGACGCGGCGAGACGATGGCGAGCTTCTGGCCGACGAGACGATTGAGCAACGAGGATTTCCCGGCGTTCGGAAGGCCGAGCAGCGCCACCACGCCCGCGCGATGCAGGCTCATGGCGTCTGCTCGGCGCGCCCGAGGGCGCGCTCGGCCGCCGCCTGCTCGGCCTGCCGCTTGGTGCGGCCGACGCCGCGGGCCCAGGCTTCGCTCGCGATCCAGACCTCGACCTCGAAGCGCGCGTCGTCCTCGTCCACCCGGCTGTCGTTCACGGTGCGATAGGTCGGAGTCTCGCGCATCCGTGCGTGAGCCCACTCCTGAAGGCGCGTCTTCGGGTCGCGGGCTGCGACGGGCGCGCGCAGGATCTCGTCGCCGAACACGCGCGTGACGAAATCACGCGCTACGTCGAGGCCGCCGTCGAGATGCAGAGCGCCCACGATCGCTTCGAAGACGTTGGCGAGAATCGAATCCTTCGTGGCGCCCCCCGTTCGCTGTTCGGTGCGCCCGAGCCGCACGAAGGCGCCGAGGTCGAGGGCACGCGCGCGTGTGGCGAGCGAGCGCGCGTTCACCAGCGCCGCGCGCGCCCGCGTCAGATCCCCTTCGTGCCATTCGGGCCTTCCGGCGTAAAGGATCTCCGCCACCACCAGACCGAGAACGGCGTCTCCCAGCAGCTCGAGGCGCTCGTTGCCGCGCGTGCCATCCGCCTCGTGTGCGAACGACGGATGCGCGAGCGCCGTCTCGAGCAGCAAGGGCTGCGCGAAGACGTGGCCGAGGCGCGCTTCGAGCAGCGCGCGGCGCTCGCCGTCGCCGTTCAATCGCAGCCCCGGGCGATCCAGCCGCCGCCGAGCACCTGGTCGCCCTGGTAGAAGACCGCGGCCTGCCCGGGCGAGATCGCGCGGACCGGGTCGCGGAAGACGAGGCGTGCGCCGTCCTTGCCGTCGGGCTCGATCGCAGCCCGCGCCCCCTCGTGCCGGTAGCGAACACGAACCGTCGCCTCGAGCGCTCCCTCGGGCGCCTCCCCCGCGATCCACGAGACGCTCTCGAGGCGGGCTTCCCGCGCCAGCAGCGCCTCCTCTCCGCCCACCACGATTCGGTTGCGCTTCGCCTCGATGCGGGTCACGTAGAGCCGCTGCGCGGCGCCGAGACTCAGGCCGCGGCGCTGGCCGACCGTGAAGTGGTGGATCCCCCGATGCTGGCCGAGCACGCGGCCGTCTTCGTGGACGATCTCGCCCGTGCCCGGAAGCGCGCCGGGACGCAGCGTCTCGACCACGCGCGCGTAGTCACCGTCCGGCACGAAGCAGATCTCCTGGCTCTCCGGCTTCTCGGCCGTCGCGAGCCCGAGCGCACGAGCGCGCGCTCGCACCTCGTTCTTGCCGAGCGAGCCCAGCGGCAGCTCGATCCGTGCGAGCTGGGCCTGGTCGAGGTCGAAGAGGAAGTAGGACTGGTCCTTGGCGCCGTCGATCCCCGTGCGCAGGCGACGCGCGCCGCTCGCCGGATCCGCGTCGATGCGCGCGTAGTGCCCCGTCGCAATGCGAGCGGCCCCGAGCGCCCGCGCTCGGCCGAGCAGGTGGTGAAACTTGAAGCGGCGGTTGCAGGCCACGCAGGGAATCGGCGTTCGTCCCGAGAGATAGGCGTCTGCGAACGGCTCCATCACCTCGCTACGAAAGAGGTCGCCGTAGGCTGCCACGTAGAAGCGAATGCCGAGCGTCTCCGCGACGCGGCGCGCGTCGTCGGCGTCTGCGAGCGAGCAGCAGCGCGAGCCCGCCCCCGCGAGCTGCATCGTGATGCCGATCACCTCGCAGCCGCGCTCGACCAGCAGCGCCGCTGCGACCGAGGAGTCGACGCCGCCGGACATCGCCACCACCACGCGCTCGCTCATGACGTGGCCGTCCGCACGCGGGCCACGAGATCGGGCAGCAGCGCCAGCACGCGGTCGATCTGGGCCTCGTCGACGCCCAGCCCGACACTCAGGCGCAGAGACGACCGCGCCTCGGCCTGGCTGAGCCCCATGGCGAGCAGGACTCGCGACGGCGCGATGGCGCCGGAATGGCACGCGGCCCCGGCCGAGACCGCCACGCCCTCTAGGTCGAGCGCCTCCAGCAGCACGTCCGAGGGCGCGCCGGGCAGACAGACGTTGAGCGTGTTCGGCAGCATCGCGTGCGAAGCGCCATTGCGCCGCGCACCCGGAATCTTCGCGGCGATGCCCTCCCAGAGCCGGTCTCGCAGGGTCGCCGCCCGCGCCGCGCGATCGGGCCCCTCCCGCGCCGCGATCTCGCACGCAGCGCCGAGGCCCACGATGCCGGCGACGTTCTCGGTGCCGCCGCGCCGGCCCCGCTCCTGCGAGCCGCCACGCAGCAGCGGCTCGAACGGCACCCCGAGTCTCACGTAGAGAAGTCCCACGCCCTTGGGCCCGTTCTGCTTGTGTCCCGAGGCCGCCAGCGTGTCGACACCGAGGGCCGCCACGTCGACCGGCAGCTTGCCGATGCACTGCGTGGCGTCGAGGTGCACCGGCACGCCGCGCGCACGTGCGATCTCGACGAGCCGGCCCGCCGGCTGCACGACGCCCGTCTCGTTGTTCGCCCACAGAATGGCAGCCAGCGCGGTCTCGCTTCCGAGGCTGGCCTCGAACTCGGCCGGGTCGAGAAGTCCGTCGCGGCCGACGGGCAGGCGCAGCACGCGCCAGCCGGCCTTCTCGAGCGCCGCCAGGGGCTCCGACACCGATGGATGTTCGACGCAAGTCGTCACGATCTCGCGCCGGCCAGCGGCGGCGGACAGGCAGCCGTGGATCGCCGCGTTGTTCGACTCCGTGGCACCGCTCGTGAAGACGATCGTCTCGGGGGCGGCGCACACGGCGGCAGCCACCCGGGCGCGGGCCGCCTCGACGGCGGCGCGCGCAGCGCCGCCCTCGGCATGCGTGCTCGAGGGATTGCCGGGCAGCTCGCGAAGCGCGGCCTGCATGGCATCGAGCACGTCGGGATGCAGCGGAGTGGTGGCGTTGTGGTCGAGGTAGATGCGCATGGCCGCCGCGAAGGGCTGTGGGCGACGCTAGTTCCCGGGCTCCACAGGGTCAACCGGCGCGGGCTTCGTGGCGCCGGTCGGGAAGCGCAGCCAGGGGCGGAGTCGCTCGAGCGTCGCAGACCCGATGCCCGGCACGCGCTGCAGATCCTCCAGGCGCAGTAGCGGCGTCTCCTCCCGCGCACGCACGATGGCCCCTGCCCGCTCGAGGCCGAGTCCGGGAAGCACGGCGAGACTCGCGGCATCGGCCACGTTGGGATCGAGCCCCTCGCCGAAGAGGAGCTGTGCGGGGCCCGCGAGAGCCGGGCCCGCTGGGCCTTCGCAGCGCACGCTCCAGGTGCGCCCGTCGCGCGCTTCGGCGCTCACCGGCCGCGGGCACTCCGCAGACGAGGGCGTGCGCCACGGCAGGGCCGCCAGCAGCAGCAGAGCCGCCAGCGCGAGCGCCGCGCGGGCATTGCGTTCGAGGATGCGATCCGGGGCGTCCATGCGCCCCTCCCCGGGACCGGGGATTTCGACGAGCCGACTTGCTAGGACTCCGCGCTCGGCGCTCCCGCGCCGGACTCCACGAAGGCCGCGTGCAGCGCGCGCAGCGCCAGCTCCGTGTACTTCTCCTCGATCAGGACCGAGATCTTGATCTCGCTGGTCGAGATGAGCTGGATGTTGATGCCCTCGTCGGCGAGCACCTGGAACATGCGCGAGGCCACGCCCGCGTGGTCCTTCATGCCGAGCCCGACGATGGAGACCTTGGCGATGCTCTCGTCACCGAGCACGCCCGTGGCGCCGATCTCCTTTCCGGCCTGTTCCGCGATCGCCAGCGCACGCCGGTAGTCTCCGCGCGGAATCGTGAAGGTGATGTCCGTCGAGCCGTCCTGGCCGACGTTCTGCACGATCATGTCCACCACGATGCCGGCCTCGCCGAGGGGCCCGAAGAGCCGGGCTGCCACGCCGGGCTGGTCTTTCACGCCACGCAGGCGGATCTTCGCCTCGTTTCGGTTGTAGGTGACGCCGGAGACCACGAGACCTTCCATCGCATCCTCCTCGCGAACCACCCAGGTGCCCTCGTCCTCGGAGAAGGACGAGCGCACGTGGATCGGCACGCCGTACTGCATCGCGAACTTTACCGAGCGGATCTGGAGCACCTTCGCGCCGAGGCTCGCCATCTCGAGCATCTCGTCGAAGGAGATGCGCGAGAGCTTGCGCGCCGCCGGGACCAGATTCGGATCGGTGGTGTAGACGCCGTCGACGTCGGTGTAGATCTCGCAGACGTCGGCCCGCAGCGCAGCCGCCACCGCGACCGCCGAGGTGTCCGAGCCGCCGCGTCCGAGGGTCGTGACGTTGCCCGCGTCGTCGATGCCCTGGAAGCCGGCGATGACGGCCACGGTGTCGTCGGCCAACACCTCGTGGATGCGGGCTGCATCGATGCTCTGGATGCGCGCCCGCGTATGGGCCGTATCGGTCTTCATGCCGATCTGCGCGCCCGTGAACGAACGCGCGCGGTGTCCGAGGCGCTGGATCGCCATCGCGAGCAGGGCGATGGTCTTCTGCTCTCCCGTCGAGACGAGCGCGTCGTACTCGCGCGGATCGGGCTCCTCGCCGCCCACCGCGTGCGCGAGCTTGACCAGAGCATCCGTCTCGCCGGCCATCGCCGAGACCACCACGGCCACGCGGTGACCGGCCTGT
>CAYOIG010000675.1:0-2578 GCA_964403915.1 uncultured Myxococcaceae bacterium | reverse complement strand
GACCGAGATGGAGATGGCGCGCATCCTCGGCGTGCCAAACCTCCGGGCGTTCGGTGAGGTCGACTACGGAGGAGGCGCTGGCGCCCCAACGGTCTCGCTGGCGGCGCTCGCCATCGAGAGCGGACTCGCGGACGTCGTCGTCTGCTGGCGGGCGCGCAACCGCTCCTCGGGCGGCCGGCCCTGGGTGAGTCAGTACCACGCGACCGGGCAAGACCAGTTCGAGCGCCCCTACCACGTCGTGCGGCCCGTCGACGGCATGGCTTTTCACGCGCGGCACTGGATCCACCGCTGGGGCTGGAAGCCCGAGCTGACGGGCGCCGTCGCCATCGCGATCCGCGAGCACGCGCGGCGCAATCCGATGGCGATGATGCGCAAACCTCTGTCGATGGACGAGTATCTCTCGGCGCGCATGATCGCCGACCCCCTTCGCCTCTTCGACTGCTGCCTCGAGACCGACGCCGCGCTCGCGATGCTGCTCACGTCGGCCGAGCGCGCGCGGGATCTGCCCACCTGCCCTGCCTACGTGCAGGGCTACGCCATGGGCTCCGGCCCCGACATGACGGCCATGACCTTCTTCTACGGCGACGAGCTCGGTTCCACCCCGAACCGCTGGGTCGCCCCGGAGCTCTGGCGCAACACGGGGCTCACGCCCCGCGACATCGACGTCGTCCAGTTCTACGACGCTTTCACCTTCCAGATCCCGATCGGCTTCCAGGAGTACGGCTTCTGCGCAGAAGGCGAGGCGGCGGACTATCTCGCGAGCGGAGCGCACCCGCCCTACAACACCAGCGGCGGCGGGCTCTCCGAGGCCTATACCCATGGCTTCAACCTGCTGCTGGAAGGTGTGCGTCAGGTGCGAGGCACCTCCACCAGTCAGGCGCCGAACGTCGAGCACAGCCTGGTGACGAGCGGAAATGTCGTGCCGACGGGCGCCATCGTCTTCTCGAAGGAGCCGTGGTGAGCGCCGCTCCGGATCCGGCGACGTCGTTTCCCATCCCGATCGCCGATGCCGACACGCAGCCGTTCTGGGACGGCTGCCGCCGCGGCGAGCTTCTCATCCAGCGCTGCGGGAGCTGTGGCGGCTGGCTCTGGCAGCCGCGGCCGATCTGCTCGCGCTGCCAGACGCCCGACCCGGCGTGGACCCGCGTCTCCGGAGACGGCGCCATCACGTCGTGGACCGTGATCCGCCCGCCAACACTGCCCGCCTACGCCAGCAAGGTGCCCTTCGTGGTGTTGCTGGTGCAGCTCGACGAGGGGGTGCGCCTGCTCGGCTATCTCGTCGACGAAGCGGGGCGCCTGCTCCAGACCGACGGCGTGGCCCAGGGCGTGGCCATCGGCGCACGCGTGCGGCTTCGCTTCCACGACCAGGCCGGCACGGTCCTCCCTTCCTGGACGCTGGCGCCATGAAGATCGGCGTCACGCTCTTCGTCACCGACCGCACGATCAGCCCCGTCGTGCTCGCGCGCGAGGCCGAAGCCCGCGGCTTCGCCTCCCTCTACGTCCCCGAGCACACCCACATCCCGACGAGCCGCCGCACGCCGGCTCCGACCGGTGAGCCCGAGCTCGCGGACGAGTACCGCCGCACGCTCGACCCGCTGGTGGCGCTGGCTGCCGCCGCCGCGGTCACCACGCGCATCCGGCTCGGCACCGGAATCGCCCTCGTCGCGCAGCACGATCCGATCGTTCTCGCGAAGGCGGTTGCGACGCTCGACTTCCTCTCGAAGGGGCGCTTCGTACTCGGAGTCGGCTACGGCTGGAACGTCGAAGAGATGGAGAGCCACGGCGTCACCTACGCCACGCGGCGTGCGCTCGTGCGCGAGAAGATGCTCGCGATGGAAGCCCTTTGGGACAGCGACGTCGCCAGCTTCGACGGCGAGCGCGTGCGGCTCGCTCCGAGCTGGCAGTGGCCCAAGCCCGTGCAGCGGCCGCGACCGACCGTGCTCATCGGCGGCCCGCCCGGGCCGAAGCTCTTTGCCGACGTCGCCGAGTGGGCCGATGGCTGGCTGCCAATCGGCGGCAAGGGCCTGCGCGAATGGCTGCCGCGACTGCACGAGGCGATGGAGGCGCGCGGTCGCGACCCGCGCACGCTGCAGATCGTGCCGATGGGCGTGCTTCCCAGCCGCGAGAAGCTCGACTACTACGCCGCCCTCGGCGTGACCGAGGTGGTGCTGCGGCTTCCTCCGGCGCGCGAGGACGAGGTGCTGCGACAGCTCGACGCCTTCGTGCCGTACGTCCGCTGACCTCGCCAGCACGCAGCACCCGCCGGAGTGCGAGCTCACCGTGCGCGCTAGCGCTTCGCCAGCACCGCCGAGCCGTGACCGAAGAGGCCTTGATTGACGGCGATGCCGAGCTTTGCGCCCTTCACCTGTCGCTCTCCCGCCTCGCCGCGTAGCTGCCACGTGAGCTCGCAGAGCTGGGAGATCGCCTGCGCCGGGATCGCCTCGCCGAAGCAGGCGAGGCCTCCGCTCGCGTTGACGGGGACCCGCCCGCCCAGCGTCGTCTCGCCGTCGCGCAGCAGCTTCTCCGCGCCTCCCGGCTTCGCGATGCCGATGTTCTCGTACCAGTCGAGCTCGAGGGC
>CAYOIG010000674.1:0-2354 GCA_964403915.1 uncultured Myxococcaceae bacterium | reverse complement strand
CCACAGATCAACGAGAGAAGAGAGTTGATGTGAAGGGAGTCACGCTGGAGGTCGCCACGGCGCAAAACGCTCCGGTGCTGGCCAATCTTCTCTCGCTCTACATGCACGACCTGAGCGAGATCTTTCCGATCGACGTCGGAGCGGATGGCCGGTTCCAATACGAAAAGCTTCCGCTCTACTGGTCGGAGCCCGAGAAGCGCTTCGCCTTCTTGATCCGCGCCGGCGCGAAGCTGGCCGGCGCTGCGCTCGTCACCCGCGGCTCACCGGCCACCGAAGATCCCGAGGATCTCGACGTCGCCGAGTTCTTCGTTCTTCGCAGCCAGCGTCGCACCGGCGTTGGCCGCGAGGCCGCGTTTCTTCTCTGGAATCGCCTTCCCGGGCGCTGGGTCGTACGGGTTTCGGAGGCGAACCGCGCGGGCCTTCCCTTCTGGCACGCGACCATCCAGCAGTACACGAGCGGTGCGTTTGCCGAGAGCAGGCGACCCGGGAGCCCTCACGGCTGGCGCGTGTTCATCTTCGAGAGTGCCGGCCAGGACGCGGCGGCCTGACACGGTGCCCGGCGCGGCCTGCGGTGCCGCGTCGCGCCGCCCGCCCCTCGAAGCGCGGAGGGCATCGGCGAGCTCGACAGTGTGAGCAAATACTCCTAGAGTCTTCACATGGACTATCGAGTCGAGGAGCTCGGGGCGGCTGTGGGGCTGCCCGTCGATACGATCCGGTTCTACCAGGCCCGGGGGCTTCTACCCTCGCCTCGGCGGGTCGGACGGATCGCGCTCTACGACGACGCGCACCTCGAGCGCCTGCGCCGGATCCGCACCCTTCTCGCAGACGGCGTCCCCCTCGCCCTGATCCGGCGCCTTCTTGGCGAGAGCGGCGGCAGCGGAGCGGAATCGCTCGTGGCTGCGCTGGCGAAGGCGCAGGTCGGGGAGCGCACGTTTACCCGGGCCGAGCTGGCGCGAGAGGCTGGCATCCCGGAGCCGCTCGTGCAGGCGGCGCAATCTGCCGGGCTGGTGGCGCCGATGCGCGTTGGCGGCGAAGAGCGCTTCAGCGATGCCGACCTGCAGATGGCCCGCGCGGCGCTCTCGGTCCTCCAGGCCGGCTTTCCGCTAGGCGAGCTGCTCGCGCTCGCCGCCGACCATGCCCGCTCGGTGCAGGGCGTTGCAGAGCGCGCCATCGATCTCTTCGACCGCTTCGTGCGCCGCGGCGGCGAGGACGAGGGCCGAAGCGAGAGCATCACGGCCGCCTTCCAATCCCTGCTCCCCGAGGTGACGCGTCTGGTCGCGCTGCACTTCCAGCGTACGGTGGTGAACCGCGCGCTCGCGCGCCTCGCGGGGCGCGGGGACCGAGAGGCGCTCGAGCGCGCCCTTGCCGCCGTCGAGTCGGCCCGTCTGGAGGTCGCGTGGCGCTAGGAGCCCTGCCGGCGGACGGCGAGAAGCGCACGGCCGTGCGGCTGATGTTCGAGCGCATCGCGCCGCGTTACGACGTCCTCAACCGGCTGCTGACCCTCGGCCTCGATCAGCGCTGGCGCCGCGCCGCGCTCGCAGCCACCGGCGTCGGAGCGGGCGACCTCGTCGTGGACGTCGCAACCGGCACCGGCGATCTCGCAGGCCTCGCTACCGGTCGTGGTGCGCGCGTGATCGGCGTCGACTACACGCGCGGCATGCTGCGTGGCGCCGTTCGGCGCGGCTTCGACGCCTCCTTTCTCCAGGCCGATGCCGAGACGATTCCGCTGCGAGACGGCATCGCGAGCGTCCTCACCTGCGGTTTCTCGCTTCGCAACTTCGTGTCGCTTCCAGCGGTGCTGCGGGAGATGGCGCGGCTGCTCGCTCCCGGCGGCCGCCTCGCCCTGCTCGAGGTCGACGTTCCGCAGAGCCGGATCGTGCGCGTGCTGCACGGCTTCTATTTCACGCGCATCGTCCCGCGCATCGGCGGGCTGCTCTCCGATCGCGCGGCCTATGCGTATCTTCCGCGCTCGGTCTCCTATCTGCCGCCCCGCGATGCGCTGCTGCAGCTCGTGCGCGAAGCCGGCTTCGAGGACGTCCGGCATCGCGCGCTGCTGCTCGGCACTGCGCAGCTGGTGACCGCGAGACGGAGCCGCGTATGAGCGGCTTCTCGGAGGGCGAGCGTCGCGAGCTGCTCGCGCGCGCTCGGGCGGCCGGGCAGGAGAGCGTGCGGAGGGGCCGGCCCGTGCCGGCATGGCTCTCGCGGCCGGCGCAGGGCATCACGCCGCTCGCGCTGTTCAACGCCGCATCCGGCGGCGAGCGCTTCTTCTGGGAGGATCCCGGCGCCGCGCTCGGCATCGCGGCGGTCGGAGCCGCTTCGACATTTGAAGGTGTTGGCCGCGATCGGCTCCGTCA
>CAYOIG010000673.1:0-9902 GCA_964403915.1 uncultured Myxococcaceae bacterium | reverse complement strand
GCTACGAGCAGCAGGGAGCGGCTGCGATCCTGCACCTGGACGACGGCAAGGCGAACGCCGTCTCGCACGCGCTGATCACCGCGCTCGGCGCCGGGCTCGACCGCGCAGAGAAGGAGGCCGGCGCGGTGCTGATCAGCGGGCGCGCCGGGCGCTTCTCCGCGGGCTTCGATCTCGCGGAGATGACACGGGGGCCGGAGGCAGCACGCGCTCTCGTGACGGCCGGCGCCGAGCTGATCGCACGCCTGTTCCTGCATCCGCGGCCCGTGATCGTCGCCTGCACGGGCCACGCGCTCGCGGCGGGCGCGCTCATCCTGCTCGCCTCCGACTACCGTGTCGGGGCCGCGGGCGCATTCAAGATCGGCCTCAACGAAGTGGCGATCGGCATGACGCCGCCCCTGTTCCTGGGAGAGCTGGCGCGCCACCGCCTCTCGCCGCGACTGCTCACGCGGGCGACGACGCAGGCGGAGATCTTCTCTCCGGAAGGCGCAGTGGAGGCCGGCTTCCTCGACCGCGTCGTGCCGGCCGATGCCGTCGAGGCCGAAGCCCTCGCGCACGCGCAGCGCCTCGCCACACTGCCCGACCCGGCCTTCAGCAACGCCAAGCTCCGCGAGCGCGGCGACGTTGCGCGCCGCATCCGCGAAGGCCTGCACGCAGACATGCAGACCCTCACCGGGCCGGCCCGCTAGCGCTCACGCGCGGCGGCGGTTCCGGCGCGGCGTCCGAAGAAGGTGGCGTCACCGAGGGAGATGCCGCTCACGTAGCCCGCGGCGGCGATGCCGAGCGTCGTCCTTCCGGCAGCGAAGAGGCCCGGAACCGGGGCGCCGTCCGGGTCGAGCACAGCTCCCGCGGCATCCGTCGTCACGCCGCCGAGCGTGAACGTCGCCCACTGCACGGCACCGGGCCGGCAGTCGAGCGCGGCGAACGGGGGCTTTACGAGCGGGGAGAGGAAGGCAGCCTTCTTGTGCAGTACCGGGTCTTCGCCGGCAGCCGCATGCCGGTTGTAGAGATCGACCGTGGCGACGAGCGCGCCGTCCGGCAGCCCCATCGCGCGCTCGAGCTCGGCGATCGTGCCTTCGACGTGCGTCGCCACGAGGCCCGCGCAGCGCCGCTCCCAGACGGCCTCGTCGGCCACGAACCACGCTTCGCCGTCCTGACGCAGCAGTGTCTCCTGCCCGATGCGGCCCGCATACGTGTCCTCGTTCACGTAACGCTGGCCGAGACGACTGACGAGAATGCCCGAAGCGAGCCGGTTCGGGAACGCGATCGGCAGCGCCACCTCGCCGGCCTCGAGATGCGCGACGTCCGCACCCGCGGCCATCGCCATGCGGATCGCCCGCCCGTCATCGCCCGCCACGGCCAGCTTGTAGTCGCAGCGCACGAGTCGCGGGGCGTAGCGCGCGAGCATGCCCGGGTGGCTCGCAAATCCGCCGGCGGCGAGCACGACACCGCGCCGCGCCCGAACGAGCCACGGTCGGCTCTGCGTCCGAGCCGCAACGCCGGCCACGCGGCCATCGTCCTCGACCACGAGCCTCTCGCAGCACGTCTCCTGCACGGTCCGCACACCGCTTCGCGCGACTGCCGCGAGCAGCTTCTGCATCAGGAAGCCCCCCGCCGCGCCGGGATGCCGAGGCTTGTGCGCCCGCGGCGCCGGGCGCGCGATGCGATCGAAGGGGGAGGCGTCTTCGCCACCCGAGAAGACGAGGCAGTCGTCTCCGGGAGGCTCCATCGACGGCCGCTTGCAGAAGCTCTCCTTGAACGGAACACCCTGCCGCACCAGCCAGTGGAAGTGCGCGACGCTCTCCTCGCAGTAGAGCGCCAGCTTCGCCTCGTCGACGCCCGGCCCGCAGGCTGCACGCAGGAGCTTCCTCATCTCCTCGGGCGAGTCCTCGAAGCCGCAGGCCTTCTGCACGGGCGTGCCGCCGCCGAGGTAGAGCAGGCCGCCCGAGAGCGCGGAAGTTCCGCCGGCCGCGTGCGCGCGCTCGAGGGCGAGGACGCCCGCCCCCGCCTCGCGTGCTGCGATCGCCGCACAGGCGCCCGCGGCGCCGAGGCCGACCACCACCACGTCTTCCTCGGCGTCCCAGCGCGCCACCTGCGACGCCCGCAGCAGGCGCGCCCCACCCTGCGCCAACGACTCTCCCGGCTCTCCCTGCTGCGCCGTCACCTCGGCTAGACCTTCGCGATCACGGCGTCGCCGAACCGGCGCAGCGCCTCGATCTTCTGCTCGATCGTCTGCGTATCCTTCTCGTAGGCATTGCGGAAGCCGACGATCGCATCGGTGACGCCCGCCGCCTCGAGTCGTCGTACGCCGTCGAGCGTGTAGCCATCGAGCGAGATGACGTGCACCTCGAACGGGAGCGCCTCGCGCCCGTACTCGCGCCGCAGCTCCCGCAGTCGTGCGAGAAGGCGTGCGAGCTCGGCGCCGTCGCCGCCCGCGTGCATCCAGCCGTCGCCGAGGCGGGCCGCACGCCGGAGCGCCGGCTCGGCATGCCCCCCGACGAGAATGGGGATCGGCTGCTTCGGCACCGGGCACAGCTTCACCGGATCGAAGCGGTAGTGTCGCCCCTCGTAGCCGAAGAACTCGCCCGACGAGAGCCCGCGAACGATCTCGATCATCTCGTCCATGCGCGCGCCGCGCGTCTTCCAGTCGGTGTCCGTCACCGCGAAGTCCTCGGGCCACGGCGAGAGGCCGACGCCGAAGCCGAAACGATCGTTCGAGAGCACGGCGACCGAGGTCGCCTGCTTCGCCACCAGCACCGGATTGCGGATCGGAAGCTTCACCACGAAGGTCGTGAAGCGCAGCCGTTCGGTCACGGCTGCGAGGAACGGGATCAGCGAGAACGGCTCGAGAAAAGGCTTGTTTTCCAGAAAGCGCCGGTCCCCGTCGGGCGTATAGGGATAACGGCTGTCCGAATCCTGCGGGTAGCAGAGGCTGTCGGGAACGATGAAGCCCGTCCAGCCCGACGCCTCGGCCGCCCGGGCGAGCGGCGCGTAGTGGCTCGGGTCACACATCGACTCGGCAAAGGAGAAGCGCAACGGGATGCCTCCTGGGACGGATGGGCGAGAGTGGGGGGGACAGACACGGGATCGCTGACTGCCGGGCATGGCAGTGGGCGCTTGCGAAGGTAGCTACCGGTAGCTACGATCTTCAGATGCGCTCCGTTGGTCTCAAGATGCTCAAGAACCGCCTGAGCGAATACGTCCGTCTTGCCGCCGACGGTGAGATCGTCCTCGTGACCGACCGAGATCGCGTCGTCGCGGAGCTCGTACCGCCGCGCGCGGGGCGAAGCCCGAGTGTCCATGATGCTCTGCTCGCCGAGGCCGTCCGCCAGGGCTGGCTCAGCCCTCCGGCACACCGGCAGGGAGCCCCTCCACCGCGCAAGCCCGTGGCCAGCACGGACGAGATCCTGCAGGCGCTCGAAGACGACCGCAACGCGCGATGATCTACCTCGATACCTCGGTCGCGCTGGCCCAGATCCTCGGCGAGGATCGCGTGCCGCCTGCAGCCTTGTGGGAGTCCTCTCTCGTCTCGAGCCGTCTGCTCGAGTACGAACTCTGGACCCAGCTCAACGCGCGCAAGCTTGCGCGCTCGCATGGCGAGATCGCACGGCTTCTGCTGGCCGAAGTGGCGTTCATCGAGCTCAGTCCCGTCGTGCTCGCCCGGGCGCTCGAGCCCTTTCCGATCGCCGTGCGGACGCTGGATGCCCTCCACCTCGCCTCGCTGGAGTTCCTGCGCGCTCGTGACCGGACCCTCCAGCTCGTTTCCTACGACGAGCGGATGCTCCGCGCAGCCCGTGCGCTGGGCGTACCGATCTTCGGGTAGCACCCCGCTGGCGAGCCGAATCGAGAGCGCCAGGCCGCGTATGCTCAAAGGCTTTCCGCGATGCGGGCGGCCGTGCGCAAGGCACCTTCGACGTAGCCGATGGCCTCGCAGTCGCCGAGCCGGTGCATCTCGAGGCCGAGCCCGCGCAGGGCATCGGCCACCGATGCGTCCTCGCGCGCGCCAAGCGCGAGGATCACGTGGTCGGCCGGTGCGCACTGCGCCTGGCCGGCCGCGTCCTCGTAGCGGACGCCCGTGGCGTCGATCCCGACCACGCGCGCCTTCGTCACGAAACGCACCCCACGCGCACGCGCCTCGAAGAGGGCTCGCCAGCGCCGCGGGAGGGCCATCTCGGGAGCGAGCGTCGGGCCTTCTTCCAGCAGCGTCACCTCGCGATCTCGCTCTGAGAGGAACTCGGCCAGCTCGAGCCCCACGAGCCCGCCACCGACGATCACCACGCGCCGGCCGAGCGGCATCCAGTGGTGTGTGAGCGACCGGACGCGCGCCACGTCGCCGGTGGCGCCAGCCAAGCGCCCGGCCCCGAGCACGGCGCGCTGCGCGAGCGAGAGCTTCTTCCGCGCCACCTCCGGCTCGCTCCCCGTGAGCAGGCTGCGCAGATCGTCGCCCGAGAGCACGTTTGGGCGATCGGCTCCCGGAATGGGCGGCGCCTCGCGCCGGGCCCCCGTCGCGACGAGGACGACGTCCGGTGCGATCTCGCGCACGAGATCGGGCGTTGCCTCGGTCCCGAGCCGCAGCACGACGCCGGCGCTTCGCACCTGTGCCGCGAGGTGCTCCACGAGCCGGCCGTTCGCCGGGTAGACCAGCTCGGAGAAGCGCAGCGTGCCGCCCAGATGCTCGCGCTTCTCGCACAGCGTCACGCGGTGGCCACGGAGCGCGGCGATCCGGGCGGCCTCCATGCCGGCCGGCCCGCCACCCACCACCAGTACGTGCCGGACCCGCTTCGCGGGCATGGGCTCGCGCTCGGCCTCGCAGCCCGTGGCCGGGTTCACGGTGCAGGACACAGCCTCGTTCAGGAAGATGCCGCCCACGCAGCGGTAGCAGTAGATGCACGGGCGAACGTCCTCCGGGCGACCGGCCGCGAGCTTGCGCGGAAGCGCAGGATCGGCGAGCAGCGCACGCGCCATCGCCACGAAGTCGGCCCTGCCCTCGCGCACGAGTGTGTCGGCCTCCTCCGGCTCGATCCGGCCGACGGCGATCACCGGGATCGACACGCACTGCTTGATGCCCTCGGCGAACGCCACGTAGCCCCGCGGCGCATGGACGAGCGGCGCATCGGTGAATGCGACGCCGCAGGTGGGGTCGGCGTAGGCGCTCACGTGGATCGCCTCGGCGCCGGCCTCTTCCGCGAGCGCGGCCGTCCGTTTCGCGTCCTCGAACGTGATCCCGTTCTCGACGCGGAACTCCTTCGCGTCGAGACGTACCCAGACCGCCAGCGCACCGCCGACGCGCTGCTTCACCGCGCGGATCACGTCGCACAGCAGCCGCGCGCGCCGCTCGGCGCTCCCGCCCCAGGCATCGCTGCGCGTGTTCGACGCCGGCGAGAGAAACGACGAGAGCAGGTACCCGTGCGCGCCGTGGATCTCGACGCCGTCGAAGCCGGCGCGCCGCGCGCGGTCGGCGGCGTCCGCGAACCAGCCGGCGAGCGTCTCCATGTCTTGCGGCGTCATCGCGTGCAGGGCCATCTGCGCACCGGGCCGGGCGAAGGGAGCGGTGATGGCCGCGACCTCCTGCGGCGCGAGGTCGTTCATGAGGTCGCCGAGCTTGCCCGCGACCGCCGAAGGCACCCAGAGCGGTCGTCCGGCGGCGATGTCCTGGGTGGCCACCTTGCCGGCGTGCTGGAGCTGAACGGCGGCCTTCGCACCGTGGGCGTGAACCCGGGAGACGAGCGCGCGCAGGCCGGGCAGGAAGGCGTCGTCCGAGATCCCCACCTGCCGCGGGATGCAGGTGCCGATGGGATGGGCGATGGCCGCGACGCCCACGATGACCATGCCGGCGCCGCCGCGGGCCCGCTCCTCGTAGTAGCGCTGGATGCGCTCCCCCGCGTGGCCATCGGCCTCCGCGAGGTTCGTCCCCATGGGCGACAGGAGAATGCGGTTTCGCAGCGCGACCGGACCGATCCGGCCCGCTGAGAGCAGATGATCGAAGGAAGGGCGTGTCGTCAATGCCGGCCTCGCTGTCTCGCTCGGGCCAGCGTATCATACGATACGGTGCGTGTCGGAATTGCCCTCATCGAGACCTACCGCTTCGCGAGCGAGCCCGGCGAGCTCGGGATCGCCGGGCTCGCTGCGCGCGCGCGACGCATCGAGGCGCTCGGCTTCGACGCCATCCTCTCCTCGGAGACCGCGGGCCACGACCCCTTCTTCCCGCTGCTCGTCGCCGCCGAGCACACGGAGCGCGTCCAGCTCGCGACCGGTGTCGCCATCGCCTTCCCGCGCGCGCCCATGGTCGTGGCGCAGATGGCGTGGGACCTCCAGCGCTTCTCGAAGGGTCGCTTCACGCTCGGGCTCGGAACGCAGGTGAAGGGACACAGCGAGCGTCGCTACGGCGTACCCTGGACCAGCGCGCCCGGTCCGCGTCTCCGGGAGTACGTCGCCTGCCTGCGCGCGATCTTCGAGAGCTTCCAGCATCCGGAGACGCCGCGCTGGTTCGAAGGAGAGCACTACCGCTTCGCGCTGCTCCCGCCGGTGTTCTGCCCCGAGCCGATCGGCGAGCCGCGGATCCCGATCCACATCGCGGCCGTCAATCCCTACATGTCACGCCTCGCCGGCGAGGCCTGCGACGGCGTCTTCGCCCATCCCGTCTGCACGCCGAAGTACGTGCGCGAGACGATGCTGCGCTCCGTCGAAGAGGGAGCGCGCGCGGCCGGGCGCCCGCTGAGCGACATCGAGATCGTGCACGCTCCGATCGTCGTCACGGGCCGAAACGCGGCGGAGCTCGAGGAGGCGAAGAAGCTTCACCGCCGCCGCGTCGCCTTCTACGCCTCGACGCGAACCTATCACCCCGTCTTCGAGGCCCATGGCTGGAAGGACGTCGGCGAGCGGTTGCACGCGCTCTCGCTCAAGGGCCGCTGGGACGAGATGGCGGCACTGCTTCCGGACGAGATGCCGGCGCAGTTCGCCACCATCGCGCCGCTGGCCGAGCTCGGCGAGGCGCTGCGCGAGACGTGGGGCGACCTGCTCTCGACCCTCTACCTGCCGACCGATCTCCCGCTCGATACGGAAGACGATCGCCGCTGCGTGCGCCGCGTGGTGGAGACGCTCCAGCGGCCGTAGCCGCAGGCCGGCTCACCCGGCCCCTTCCCGCTCGACACCGAAGTGGCGCAGGTAGCCGCCGAAGCGCTCGGCCATGCGCCCGGGCGTGAGGCCGAACGCATCGGCGCTGTACTGATGCTCGCCATGCTTGCCCTGCGGGTTGCCGGCATGCCAGGCGCGCATCTTCCGCTCGGCCTCTTCTCCCAGCGAGAGCCCGAAGTGGGCGTACATGCGGCGGACCGCCCCGACCGGGTCGGCGACCACCTCGCGAAATTGGAGATCGAAGAAGCGGTCGCCGTTCTCGCTGCGCCGCACGGCCAGGGCATCCTCGAGCGTGCTCGCCCAGAGCTCGAGCTGCCACGCCGCAATGGCGCGGCCGTCGGGCGCCGGCTCGTAGAGGCCGCGCCAGCCCGTGATGAGGCTGGCGAGCGACGGCAGGACCCGTGCCGGATCGCGATGGGTCTGCACGATGCAGGCATCGGGATAGGTGTGCAGGAGCGCCCGCAGATGCCGCATGTGCGCTGGATACTTGAGCACCCAGCGCCGGCCCGGCGACGTGGCGCCGACGACCTTCAGCACGTCGCGGTGCCGCGCATACGACGCATGCATGTCCTGCCGCGCATACCAGGCCGAGTAGCCGGGGATCGTCGCATTACACTCGAACGTGTCGTCCGTGAAGCTCTGCTGCAGCAGGTGGCGGCACTCCTCGGGTCCGTCCGCCGTCATGAGATGGATGGCCTTGAGGCCAGGATCCGCGGCGTACATCGCCTCGAGAAACTGAACGGCCTCCTGGAAGGCCGGCTCGCCCTCCCACGACGCACGCGGTGGCCGCGGCCTCGGCGACGCGGCGAGCCAGAACTCGAGCACCTGGTTGTCGAGGTCCTGGCCGAGCAGATGGTGGAGAGCCGTGGTGCCCGTGCGCGGCAGGCCGAGCACGAAGATCGGGCGGCGGATCTCGGACGCGAGGATGCCGGGCCGTGCGGCGATGGCCTGCTGGACTGCGAGCCGATTGCGCAGGATGCCCAGCAGCTCCTGCGCCACCATGGCGCGCCCCACCGGCGTGAGATGCGCCTCGTGATCGTAGGCCGCGAGCAGCGTGCGGTAGCCGGCCAGATGCGAAGCGTCGCCAAAATCGCTCGAGCCGGAGGCGGCCTGTGCGGCTTCGCGCAGGGCCTCCCCGGCCTCGGCGAAGCCCACCTCTCCGTTCGTGATCCGCTCGACCACGCTCCCCACTGCTCAGCCTCCCTTCCGCCGCGATTCCCGCGCGGCGATCTCGGTCTGCTTGACGACCCGCGTGCGCGGCGTCGGATGGGCCGCAGCCTTGATCCAGCGCAGGCCCATCGTGCCCTGCGCGTGGCCCGCGGTGTCGACCCAGTTCGAAGCGCCCGGGTCGCGGTGCGCGACCACCAGTCGGAACGAGCCGTCGGGCTCGTAGCGCGCCGTATGCTTGTTGTAGTGGATGCGATGGTGACGGTAGTCGAGGGACTCCATCCAGTGGTTGTTGAGCTGGAAGTTCCAGAAGTCGCAGGCGGGCGGCTCGGCTTCGACGATCAGGGCCTCGTCCGGCCCGAGCTGCCAGTAGCCCATGTGGAAGGCGATGTTCGGGTCGCCGTGCGCGCCGCCGGTCACGGCGGGGTCCATGGGCAGCAGCACGTTCGGCTGCCGCGCGAAGCCCTCCGCCCACTCGGCAAAGAGCGTTGCCGTGCCGAGCACGAAGCGTGCAGCCTCGGAGAGCCCGCCGGCGAGCGCCTCCGGTGAGAGCTCGGCGGGCGGGCCCGACGCGCCGAGCCGCTCGATTCGCAGCTCGGCCGGCCGCTCGTGCTCCCGGTCGAGGAAGTTCTGGCGGACGATCAGCATCGACGAATCGTCCTCGAGCGGGAGCCAGTTGCCGGGCTGACGTTCGCGGCTGAGCACGATCTCGAAGCCGCCGTCCGGCCCGAGCTGAAGATCTCCCGCCTCGAGATAGCCGCTGCAGCCCGAACGCGCCTTCGAGCCGTAGTGCCCGTAGTAGGTGCCGAAGCCGAGATACGCCACCGTTCCGCGCGTGCCGTAGAGCCGGTACGCGTAGCGCCCGCTGATGGCCGCGTTCAGATAGACGCTGTCGGGGTTGTCGCAGCCGATCTTCGCCGTCTCGTGACTGAGGCGGTAGAAGCTCGGCGCTGCGGGATCCGCGTGCTCGACGAACTTCTCGAGTGCGAGCCGCGTGAGGCGCCCGAGGTAGCGGCAGCCCTCGGCCCGGTCGAGGGCTGCGGCCGGAGAGCCGGGCCGCCGCAGCACCGCACCCGCCTGCCCGAGCGCCTCGCAGAATGCCTCCCATCCCGTGCCATCGAGAATCCGCTGCGCTCCCGGCTCCGCCGTCATGAGGCCTCCCGCGGCCCGAGTAGAACACAACCGGTGGCCACGGGCTCCTGCGCGTCCGCTCTCATCGGCGCGCCCAGATCACGCGGCCGGCGACGAGCGTCGCCGCAACACCGTCCGCGCAGAGCCTCTCCCGTGCGGCGCGCCACGGCCGGTCGAGCAGGCAGAGATCGGCCCGGGCCCCCGGCGCGAGGCCTCGCGGCGGGTCGCCCGGCGCCTCGGCCGGCGAGGTGAAGAGAGCGAGCGCCGCCTCCGGCGAGAGCCGCTCGCCGGGCCCGAGCAGCACCCCGCTCTCGGAGAGGCGATCGACGGCGGCCTGCATCGAACGCCACGGGTCGGGAGCCCCAAAGGGCGCATCGGTCCCCGCCCCGAGCGGCACGCCCGCATCGAGGAAGCCCCGGCAGCGGACGAGCCACGGCAGCTCCGCAGCCTCGACGTGGGCCGCGTAGTCGTCG
>CAYOIG010000672.1:0-2728 GCA_964403915.1 uncultured Myxococcaceae bacterium | reverse complement strand
ACGGCGACGGCACGAGGCGGCGCCCCATCTCTTCCAGCACCAGTGCGAGGGGAAGGAAGCCGAGGCCGGCGCCGCCGTGCTCCTCCGGGAGCGCGAGCCCCACCCAGCCGAGGCTGCCGAGCTCCTTCCACAGGGCCGGATCGAAGCCGGTGGCGTCCTCTGCGAGGCGTCTCACCTCGGAGATCGGGCAGCGCTCCTCGAAGAAGCGGCGCGCCTGTTGGCGGAGCAGCTCGTGCTCTTCGCTGAAGCCGAAGTCGACGGGAATCCTCGTCACGTTCATGCGCTCCGTCTCAGCGGGTCTTGGGCAGGCCGAGAATGCGCTCGCCGATCACGTTGCGCAGGATCTCGCTGGTGCCGCCGCCGATGGTCATGCCGAAGGAGTTCATGTAGGCGCGCGGCCACTCCGCGCGATCCACGGCGCAGGGGTCGCCGAGCCAGAGCGTCGCCTCGGGGCCGAGCATCTCGCAGGCGAGCTCCGTGAGCCGCTGGTTGTATTCCGAATAGACCAGCTTGTTCATGAGGCGCAGCGCCTGGGGCCGGTCTGCATTCAGCTCCGGGATCCGCGCGCGCATGGACGAGAGCCGCAGCGCCTCCTCCTCGATCCAGAGCTGGACCATGCGGTCGCGGAACACAGGATCTTCGGCGGCGCAGCCGGCCTCGCGGCGCGCACGGCGTGCCACCGACACCAGCGCGCGTACGCTCTCGGCCGACGCCGTGGCCTGGCCTCCGCCGGAGCCCTCTGCGGCGCCGCGCTCGAAGAGGAGCGTCGTGAGCGCCACGTCCCAGCCCTGGCCTTCGCGGCCGAGAAGCGCGTCCGCGGGCATGGGTGCGTTCTCGAAGATCACCTGGTTGAAGCCGCCCTCGCCGGTCATCTTGATGAGGGGCTGCACGGTGACGCCCGGGGCATCCATCGGAAAGAGAAAGAAGGAGAGGCCCTCGTACTTGCCGGCATCCGGGTCCGTGCGCGCCAGCAGGATCATCCACTTCGCCTTGTGGGCGAGGGTCGTCCACACCTTGTGGCCGGTGACGCGGTAGGAGCCATCCGGCTGCTTCTCGGCGCGCGCGCTGGCGCTGGCGAGATCCGAGCCGGAGCCGGGCTCGCTGAAGCCCTGGCACCAGATCTCCTCGGCCGAAAGAATGGGCTTCAGCATCCGCTTCTTCTGCGCGTCGGTGCCGTAGACGAGAATCGTCGGCCCCGCCCACTGCAGCCCGATCACGTTCAGCAAGAAGGGCGCCCGCGCGCGTGCGAGCTCCTGGCTCACGATGCGCTGGCGCTTGTGCGGATCTCCGCGGCCGCCAAACTCGGCGGGCCAGTCGAGGCCCAGGTAGCCGGCGTCGTAGATCCTGCGCTGCCATTCGCGGAGGAAGTCGAACTGACGGTCGGACTCCACCTCGAGGAAGCTCTGCGGCAGCTTGAATCCCGGGTCGGGCGGCTTGTTCGCCGCCATCCAGGCGCGGACCTCCCGGCGGAATTCGGCGATCTCCTTCGGCTCCGCGGCTTCCCCGGATGCTGCTTCGGACGTGCTCATGGGGCCTCCGGCCGGGAGCTTTGACTCCGGCGTCAGCCGCAGTATAGACAGGCGAAGGCCGACGCTCCGGCCCCGGCCTGGCGGAGAGCGCGCGATGGATTTCGGCTTCACCGAAGAGCAGGACCTTCTGCGGGCGGGGGTGCGAAAGCTCCTCGACGAGAGCTGCCCCATGGCGGAGGTCCGCAGGATCTCGGCCTCGCCCGCCGGCTACTCCGCCGATCTTTGGCTGCGCACGGCGGAGCTCGGATGGCCGGGGCTCCTGATCCCGGAGGCATTCGGGGGCGCGGGGCTCGGATTCGTGGATCTCGTGGTGCTGCTCGAGGAGACGGGCCGCTCCCTGCACCCGTCGCCGCTCCTCGCCACCACGCTTGCCGCTGCAACCATTCTCGACGCCGGCAGTGAGGCCCAGCAGGCGCGCTGGCTCCCGGGCCTCGCCCGCGGCACTGACATCGGCAGCGTGGCCCTGCTGGAGGCTTCGGACGTGCTCGGTCCGGCGGGCGTCTCGCTGGAGGCGCAGCGCCACGGGAGCGATCTCGTGCTCCGCGGCGAGAAGCGCTTCGTGCTGGACGGTCACGCGGCCGATCTCTTCGTGGTCGCCTGCCGCACCGGGGAGGACGTCTCCCTCGTCGTGGTCGAGCGCGGAGCCGCCGGCCTCACGACCGAGAACCTGCCGTGCATCGACGAGACCAAGCGCCTCGCGCGCCTTCGCCTCGACGGCGTGCGCGTCGCGGGGGATGCCGTGCTGCGCGAGCGGCCGGGGGCCGAGGCGTTCGCCCGTCTTCTCGACCGCGGCGCGGCGGCCGTGACGGCCGAGATGATCGGAGCGGCCGAGGGCGCGCTGCATCTGACGGTCGAATACGCGAAGCAGCGGATCCAGTTCGGCTCGCCCATCGGCCGCTACCAGGCCGTGAAGCATCCGCTCGCCGAGAGCTACGTCGACATCGAGAGCTCCAAGTCGCTGCTCTACTTCGCGACGTGGGCGCTCGACGCCGGCGGCCCCGAGGCGCCGCGCGCCGTTTCGATGGCGAAGGCCTACGCCACCGATGCCTTCTCGCGTCTCGGCATCGATGCCGTGCAGCTCCACGGCGGCATCGGCTACACGTGGGAGTACGACGCGCAGCTCTATCTCAAACGCTCGAAGTGGGCGCGACCGATGTTCGGCGACGCCACCCACCACTACGAGCGCGTCGCTTCGCTCG
>CAYOIG010000671.1:0-3412 GCA_964403915.1 uncultured Myxococcaceae bacterium | reverse complement strand
AGACCGCGCCGTGCCTCTCCGATCCTCTCGCTCGTGGACGCCCACGCTACGCCTGGGGGAGACCTGCCGTCCGCGCGCGGGGCGCACAGATCCGCCAGGCGTGTAGGGAGCCGCGCGTGAGCCTGCTGGGCGACGCTCTCCGGAATGTTCTCGACGCCGGCCTTCCGGCGGCCGATCCCCGCCGGCAGGACCTTGCCTACATGCGCCGCCTGCGGACGCAGAACGGGTGCTGGATCTCCCTCAACGCGGCAAGCCCACCGACGATCTTCACGTTCTTCTCGGTCGGCGACCCAACTGCGGCCTTCGCGGTCTCCGCAGCCTTTGTCCTGACTCTTCTCCTCATGCGGGCCGTGCGGCGCGGCTTCGATCTCACGCGCGCCATGCATCTCGGCAACATCAACTTCTTCGTGTTGCTGGCGCTGCTGCAGGTCCGGCTCGGGGGCCTCGAAGCGCCGGCCTCGGGCTGGGTCGTGGTGCCTGCCGTCTATGCCGGTCTCGTGCTCGGTATGCGAGCCGCGGCCTTCTATGTCGGGCTCGCCACGCTACAGACGCTGCTCTTCGCGGCGCTCTGGTTCGCCGGGATACGATTCGAGCCCGTCGTGCGCGGCGACTTGCTCGCGGGCTTCACCGCCTTCGCGCAGCTCCAGCTCTTCGGGGCGATGCTGGGCCTCGTCTACGCGTTCATTCTCGCCCAGCGAGAGGCGGAATCGGCGCTGAAGGCGACCAACTGCGAGCTCGAGGCTGCGCGCAACACCGCCGAGCAGGCCGCGCGCGCGAAGAGCGAGTTTCTGGCCAACATGAGCCACGAGATCCGCACGCCCATGAATGGCATCATCGGCATGACGGATCTCACGCTCGAAACCGAGCTCTGTCCCGAGCAGCGGGAGTATCTCGAGGTGGCCCGCACCTCGGCGGATGCGCTGCTGACGGTGATCAACGACATCCTCGACTTCTCGAAGATCGAGGCCGGCAAGCTCGATCTCGAAGCTGTCCCCTTTGGCCTGCGCGACGTCTCGGCCGACACGCTCCGGATGCTCGCGCTGCGCGCGCACCAGAAGAATCTCGAGCTCGCGTGGGAGGTCGACGCCAACGTCCCCGATGATCTCATCGGAGACGCAGGCCGGCTGCGGCAGGTGCTCATCAACCTGATGAGCAATGCGATCAAGTTCACGGAGCAAGGCGAGGTCGTGCTTCGCGTCCGGCTCGAGGAGCGACGCGGGGATGTGGCGGGTCTGCACTTCGCCATCCGTGATACGGGCATCGGCATCTCGGCCGAGCAACAGGCTCGCATCTTCACGGCCTTCACGCAGGCCGACGGATCGACCACGCGAAAGTACGGCGGGACGGGCCTTGGCCTCAGCATCTGCGTCCAGCTCGTGGCCCTCATGGGGGGCCGCATCTGGGTCGAGAGCGAGCCGGGCGTTGGCAGCACGTTCCACTTCACGGCCCGCTTCCCGGTGGATCGCGAGGCGGCGGGGCGGAGCGCCGTCAGCGTGCCCATCGAGCTTCGCAACCGCGTCGTCCTCGTGGTGGACGACAACGCCACCAACCGCCGCATCCTCGAGGCCAATCTGCGGAGCTGGGGTGCGCGCCCCCTCCTTGCGGCCGGCGGCCAGGAGGCGCTCGCGCAGCTACACGCCGCGCACGCGCATCAAGACCCCTGCGACCTTGCAATCGTCGACCTCCAGATGCCGGAGATGGACGGTGTCGAGCTCGTGCGCCGGATTGCCGCTGACCCGCAGCTCGCGAAACTTCCCATCGTGGTGCTGAGCTCGGCTGGTCAGAGCGAAGATGCCGTGCGCTGCCGGAATCTTGGTGCGGCCGACTATCTGGTGAAGCCCGTCCGGGGCACCGAGCTCCTGCGCGTGCTGAAGGTTGCGCTGGCCACCGCTCACGCTACGTCCGCGGAGACGACGGGAGAGACCCCTTCCGGCAGCGCCGCGCCGGAGCCGCAGGTGGAGATTGCGCCGGCGAGCGCCGGTGAGATCGTGCCGCGTGCGCTTCGCATTCTCCTGGCCGAAGACAACGCCGTGAACCGGAAGGTGGCGTGCAGTCTCCTCGCCCGGTACGGGCACTCGGTGCTAGCGGTCGAGAACGGGCAGGAGGCCCTCGGCGTCCTCGACAGCGAATGCTTCGACGTGGTCCTGATGGACGTGCAGATGCCCGTGATGGATGGCTTCGAGGCCACCCTCGCGATCCGCGCCCGGGAGCGTCTGCAGGGCGATCATCTGCCGATCGTGGCTCTCACGGCGCATGCCATGAAGGGAGACCGCGAGCGCTGCCTCGCCGCCGGCATGGACGACTACGTGAGCAAGCCGCTCCGCGCGACCGAGCTGGTTGAGGCGCTGGGTCGGGTGGCGGGAACGCCTTCCCTGCCCCCAGCGCAGGCCGCTCCGATCGCGAACGCCGCTGCCTGACGTCCGCCGCCGGGTCGGTGTTTCGCCGTAGGGCGTATCTCGCAGTGAATCGCAGGGTCCGCCTGCCGATGAGTAGCGGGGGGGAGAGGCGAGACCATGAAGCGGCTGGCCGTCCAGCAGATCGCTGACGTACTGCTGCCGCCTTCCCTGCGCACGGCGCCGGACGACGTTCGGCTGCGGGCGCGGATGGCCCTCGCCGGCTCCCTGCTGATCGCCGTCACCGGCATCGTGGGGGTCTCGGAGCAGATCCGCGTCGGACTCCCCCAGAACGCCCGTCTGCTCGGCATCAGCGTCGCACTTGCGGCCCTCGTTCCCGTCGTGCTCCGGCTCACGGCCTCGCTCACCCTCTGCGGCAACCTGACCGCGGCGCTGCTCTATGTGGCCTTCGGGGGCCTCAGCCTCCTGACCGGCGCGCGTACCGTGCCGCCCTTTCTGTTCATCGGAATGGTCCCCGTCACCGCCATGCTCCTCGCGGGCCGGCGCTCGGGCCTGTTCTGGGCGGTCGTGGTCTCTGCGCACGTGGCCGTGCTCCAGGTGTGGAGCACGCGCGGGCTCGAGCCACTGGTGCCCCTGCCAGCCAATCTCGAAGTGACGAAGTTTCTCGGCACGCAGTTCCTGATCTGGACGCTGCTGCTCCTGACGCTCTGCTACGAGTTGATCAAGGACCGCGCGCTCGCTTCTCTCGCGCTGGCGCGAGATCGGGCCGAGGCGGCGAGCCGTGCCAAGAGCCGCTTTCTCGCCGTCATGAGCCACGAGATCCGAACGCCCATGAACGGCGTGATCGGCATGACCGAGCTCCTGCTCGACACGCCTCTCGACGCGGCGCAGCGAGACTGCGCCGCGACGGTGCGCCGTTCGGCCTACGCCCTGCTCGACATCCTCAATGATGTCCTCGACTTCTCGAAGATCGAGGCGGGAAAGCTCGAGCTCGAGACCGTCGATTTCGATCTCGAGGAGGTCGTGGCCGACGTCGGCGACCTGCTCGTCGCCCGCGC
>CAYOIG010000670.1:0-2416 GCA_964403915.1 uncultured Myxococcaceae bacterium | reverse complement strand
CCGTGCGCACCTGCCGAGAATGCGGGTGCACCGACGAGAACGGCTGCTACGAGGGCTGCGAGTGGGTCGAGCAGGACCTGTGCAGCGCGTGCGCGACGGAGGGGGAGTGACGACGCCGCACCTCGTCGGCATTCTAATCGGTGTCGCGCTCTCGTTCCTGGAAGGTGCACGGTGATCCTCGGCATCGCCGGCGCACAGCCGATCGCGATCGATCTCGACCGCCTGGTGGAGTCGCGGCTCCTCGTCCAGGGCACGAGCGGCAGCGGCAAGAGCTATGCCGTGCGCCGCCTCCTCGAGCAGACCCACGGCCGGGTGCAGCACCTGGTCGTCGACGTCGAGGGCGAGTACGTCTCGCTCCGCGAGCGATGCGACTACGTGCTCGCCGGCGCAGACGGCGACTGCGCCGCCGAGCCGCGGAGCGCCGGCCTTCTCGCGCGACGACTCCTCGAGCTGGGAGCCTCGGCGATCCTCAACGTGTCCGAGCTTCGCCCACACGACCGGATCCGCTTCGTGCGCCTGTTCCTGGAATCGCTCCTGGCCGCACCCCGCTCCCTCTGGCACCCGGTGCTCGTGGTGGTCGAGGAGTGCCATCTCTTCGCGCCGCAGTCCGGCCGGGAGGCCGAGTCGACCGTCGCCGTGATCGACCTCGCCACGCGCGGGCGCAAGCGCGGCTTCGCGCTCTGCGCCGTCACACAGCGGATCTCGGATCTCGCCAAGAGCGTGGTGGCGCAGTGCGGGAATCGCCTGATCGGCCGCACGACGCTCGATGCGGACGTGAAACGCGCGGCCTACGAGCTCGGGTTTGCAGGCCGAGAAGAAGCCCGGCGGCTCGCAGAGCTACCGCGCGGGGAGTTCTTCGTCTTCGGGCCGGCGCTCTCCGAGACCGTCGCGCGCGTCGAGATCGGCGCGACGGAGACGGTCCACGGGGTACGACGCGGCCAGCGTGCGCGACCGGCGCCGCCGAGGGAGACCGTGCAGCGCGTCCTCGCGCAGCTGGCCGACCTGCCGCAGGAGGCCGAACGCGAAGCCCGCACGATCGACGAGGCACAGCGCCAAATCGCCGACCTCCAGCGCGAGCTCGCCGCGGCCAAGCGGAGCACCCAGGAGAGCGACCCGGCGACCCTCTCCCGGGCCCGCGACGCCGGACGGGCCGAGGGGGCGCGCGAGGCGGAGGCGCAGCTCGCTCGGTTCGCAGCACACGCGCAGGCACGCGACGGACGGACTGCGCGCGCGCTCGATGCCGCGCTCATCGCAGTGCAGAAGGCCGCCGATGCCGTGCGCGAGCCCATCGAAATCGATCTGTCGGCGCCGCACGAGAGAACGGCACGCACGGCGGCGGCCTCTCTGGCTGCGCGACCCGCGACCGGTGGCGAGGATCGCCGGCTCGGCGCCGAGCGCCGGCTGCTCGCGGTCCTCGCGTCTCGCCATCCTGCCCGGTCCACCCGCGCGCAGCTCGGCACGCTGGCAGGACTCGCGCACACAGGCGGGACGTTCGGCACCTACCTGTCGCGCCTGCGCGCTCACGGCCTGCTCGAGGAGGACGGCGATCTCCTGGGCTGCAGCGCCGAGGGCCTCGATGCCGCCGGCGAGGTGCCGGCGGCGGCGAGCTCGCCCGAGGAGGTGCAGGCCGTGTGGCGGCGCGCGGTGGGCTCCGGCGGCGCGGGCCGCGTGCTCGACTCACTGATCGATCGCTGGCCTGCGTGGACGGCCCGGGAACATCTCGCCGAGGCCTGCGCGCTCACGGCCAGCGGCGGGACGTTCAGCACCTATCTCTCGCGGCTCCGCTCGAATGGGCTCCTCGAGGAGCGGGGCGCGGAACTGCGTGCGAGCGCGACGCTCATGGGGGAGGAATGACGGCGACGGAGCCCGCGAAGCGCATCAGCGTCCTCGCCAGCATGGAGGGCCGCTGCCCGGCCTGCGGTGAAACGATCTACATCGGCACGCAGATTGTGCTCACGGACGACGGGCGGTGGGTGCACGGCGGCGATGGGGCCGAGTGCCTCGAGGAGTGGGAAGGTGCCTGACAGCCTCGAAGGCCTTCGCGCCGATCTCGACAAGACGCGCGCCGACTTCGCCCGCGCCGTCGCGTGGATGGCCGCCTGGCGCGTGCTGCGCGAGGCCGAGATCGCACGCTACCGCGCGGCGCTGGAGCCGTTCCGTGCTGCGTACCTGGCGAGCCTGCCCGTCGAGGCGGGTGGGACAGGGGCCATGGGTCCGCTCGTGACGCTGGCGGACTGCGCGCGAGCGGCGCTGGCGCTGGAGGGCGAAAGCTAGGCGAATGACCGCGCCGACCCAGGTCACCCGCTACGAAACCGCTTCCCCTGAGGACGTGCTCCATGCTATGGCGCTCCTCGAGATGGCGCGGCGAGATAGCGGGCGGGGGGTGATCCGGCGACGGACAGACGGCCGCCTGTAC
>CAYOIG010000669.1:0-1672 GCA_964403915.1 uncultured Myxococcaceae bacterium | reverse complement strand
CGGATCTCGGCGCGCTGGTGGCGGCCGTCAAGCTCGCCTTCGCCGGGATGATCGCGCTTCCGACCGCCCTGCTCGTGCTCGCGCTGCAGGTGGCACACCGCGATGCGTGGCTCACGCCGCGCAATCTCGCACTGCTCGCGCTCCCGGCCGTGCTCGCCTACGGCGCCGTGGTTTCCAACGATGCGCACTTCCTCTTCTGGACGGAGTACCGCGCGGCCGCGTCCTACCCGCTGGTCTTCGAGCCCGTCCGAGGCCCCTTGTTCAAGTTCTTTCTCATCGAGGTCTACGGCACCCTCACGCTCGCCCTCGGCATGCTCTTCGCGCATTACACGCGGGCATGGCGTACGCATCGTGCGGAGGCCGCTGCCGTCCTTTCGGGCATCTTGCTGCCGATCATCACGAGCGTCTTCGACGTGGCCCGGACCAACTTCATCACGCCCCTCTCCGTCACGCCGCTCGCCTTCACGTACACCGCGCTCGCCTTCGCATGGGGCATGCTGCACCGCGGGCTCTGGCACCTCGGCCCGGTCGCCCGCAGCCAGATCGTCGACCGCATGGCGGACGGAGTCCTGGTCGTGAGCTCGGAGGAGCGCGTCGTGGACGCGAATGCAGCCGCCCTGCGGCTGCTCGGTTGCCCCTCGCTCGTCGTCTCGGGCCAGCCGGCGGCACAGCTCCTCGCAGATCACCCCGACCTTCTCTCTCTTCTCGACGTGCCGGTCGAGACCCACCGGGAGCTTACGCTGGCGGAGCCGCCGCGGAGCTACGACGTCCAGGCCACGCCGCTTCGCGACCACGGCGGCGAGCGGACGGGCGTGCTGCTCATGCTGCACGACATCACGGGCAGCAAGCGGGTCGAGGCGGAGCTCCGGCGCGAGAAGGAGCGCGCCGAGGCCGCGACGGAGGCGAAGTCTCTCTTCCTCGCCAACATGAGCCATGAGCTGCGGACGCCGATGAATGGCGTGATCGGCATGGCCGGGCTGTTAGCGGATACGAAGCTCGATCCGGAGCAGCGAGACCTGGTGCGCACTCTTTCCGGCTCCGCAGACTCTCTCCTGCGGCTTCTCAATGACGTGCTCGACCTCTCGAAGATCGAGGCGGGTCGGCTGACGCTCGAGGAAGCCCCGCTCGATCTCTCGCAGATCACGGGCGAGGTGCTGGCGCTCCTAGAGGTCCAGGCACGGAGCAAGGGCGTTGCGCTGCAGGCCCGGATCGATGCGGACGTGCCGAGACGTCTCACCGGCGACCCCGTTCGCATCCGGCAGATCCTTCTCAATCTCGCGAGCAATGCCGTCAAGTTCACGGCCGATGGCAATGTGACGATGGCCGTCGCCTGCGACGAGCTCGGAGAGGCGTCGGTGCGGCTGCGGATCGAGGTCATCGACACTGGCATCGGGATCGCAGCCGAGGCGGCCGGGCGCATCTTCGAGAAGTTCACGCAGGCCGACGATTCGACCACCCGGCGCTTCGGTGGCACGGGCCTCGGCCTGACCATCACGCGCCAGCTCGTCGAGCTCATGGGCGGCGGTATCGAGGTCGAAAGCGTGCCCGGTGAAGGCTCCACCTTCCGCGTCCGGCTCGCGCTGCGGATCGACAAGCAGGCGCCGCCGCCGTCCGCGGACGTAGCGGCGCGGATGTGCAGCGTGCGCGAGGGCGTGCGCGTGCTGCTCGCCGA
>CAYOIG010000668.1:0-1626 GCA_964403915.1 uncultured Myxococcaceae bacterium | reverse complement strand
CCTGCCCTCGCACGTGCGGCTGGAAGTGAAGCTCGGCGAGGAGAAGCTCCCGGCGATGCTCGTCGCCCTGCGCATCGGCGAGGAGGCGGGCTGCTACGAATCCTCCTTCCAGCGCGTGTGCGTGCCGCGGCGATGAGGTCGACCGGTTCGCGCGAACGCGGCATTGCCCTCGTCCTCGTGATCTGGGTGGTGACGCTGCTCATGGTGATCGCCGCGAGCTTCCTCTATGCCATGCGCATCGACGCCCGCGCGGCGCGCAACTCGGCCCTCGTCGCGAGGGGGGATGCCGTGGCGCAGGCCGCCGTCGCGCGCACGCTGATTGAACTTTTCAAGCCGCAGGGCAGTCCAGAGGTCTGGAGGCGCGAAGGGGAACCCCGCCGCTGGGCGTTCGAGGGGGCGAAAGTCACGGTCTGGCTCATGGACGAGTCTGCTAAGATCGACCTGAATACCGCCAACAACGAGCTGCTCAAGGGGCTGTTCCGCCACGCCGGCTTGAGCGAAGAAGACGCCGCGAAGCTGCTCGATGCAGTCCTCGATTGGCGCGATACGGATTCCCTCACGCGACCCTTCGGCGCCGAGGAACCCGAATACGCGCGGATCGGCCTCAGGGGCCGCCCCGCGAATTACCCCTTCCAGTCAACGGAGGAACTGCAACTCGTCGCCGGGATGCGTCCCGAGCTGTACCAGCGCATTGCGCCCATGATCACCATCTATTCGCGCCAATCCGGCGTCAATCCCCAGGTCGCGCAGCGCTCCGTGCTGCTGGCCATCCCCGGCGTGACGGGGGAGGCGGTGGACCTGTTCCTGGCCGAGCGCGAACTGGCGCGGCGGGAGGGGCGGGCCGCACCGGTCTTCACGACCGCCGGGGCCTATGCAAGCTATGTCCAGACGCCGGCGGCGACGGTGCGGGTGGACGTGGATCTGGACGACGGCATCGCCGTTTCCCGCGAGGCCGTCGTGCTGCTGACGCCGCAGTTTCCGCGCCGGCCGTACACCATGCTTGCCTGGCGCGAGGTTTTCCGTCAGCGCAATGCCGATGCGCCCGCGTCGACGCCGGAGGCGGCCGTTGGCCAGCCCCGCTGAAGCGCTCTTCGCTCCGTTGCGGGAAGCGGCGGAGCGGGCCGGGATCGGCGAGTTCCTGCGCTGGTGGGCAGGCGAGCTCTTCGCGGCCATTCCCGCCGTGTGGCGCGAGCGCCTGTCTCCCGGAGGCACGGCCTTCGTGCTGGCCGACGCCGATGAATGGCGCGCGGTGCGACCGGCATCGGGCAGGCTCGTGGAAGCCGGGCGCGTGCGCCTCGCGACGCTGGATCCCGCCGGCCGCCGCGCGGGATTCCGCCGCCTGGTCGAGGAAGCCTCAGGCGGCGCCACCAACGTCTGGCTCGTGCTGCCGGACGAGGCGGTGCTCGTCCGGGGCGTCTTTTTCCCCCTGGCGGCGGAGGAAGCGCTGCGCGATGCGGTGGGCTTCGATCTCGACCGGCTGACGCCCTACGCACAGGAGCAGGCCTGCTTCGACCATCGCGTGACGGGCCGCGATGCGGTGAACCAGCGGCTGTCGATCGAGCTTGCGGTTGCCCCGCGCGCGCCGGTCGAGGCGCGCCTTGCCGAACTGCGCGAGCTCGGGGCGAC
>CAYOIG010000667.1:0-9195 GCA_964403915.1 uncultured Myxococcaceae bacterium | reverse complement strand
TCGCTGCCGACGATGCGCTCGATGAAGCGCCGCCCCTCTCCCTGCGCCGCGTAGGCGCCGGCCTTGTCGAGCGGCTCGCCGGTGGCTGCGTAGGCGCGGATCTCGTCGTCGCTGGCAGCACGCATGCACACCTCGCTCTCGACCGAGAGAGAGCGCGGGGCGCGAGCGGGCCCACTCTCGACCACGGTCACGCCGGTGATGACGCGGTGGCTTCGCCCGACCAGCCGGCGCAGCAGCACGAAGGCATGGGACTCGTCGTCGGGCTTGCCGAGGGCCTCGCCGTCGAGCACCACCACGGTGTCGGCGCCGAGCACCAGTCGGCCGGGCTCGTCTGCGAACGTGCGTGCCACGAACAGCGCCTTCTCGGCGGCGAGACGCTCGGCAAGGGCGCGAGGAGCCTCTCCCGGCAGCGGCTCCTCGGGAAGATCCGCCGGCCGCACCTCGAAGGCGATGCCGGCCGCCGTGAGCAGCTCTCGCCGTCGCGGTGACCCGCTGGCGAGGATGAGCGGCCTCTCGGCGGCGGGCGGCATGGCGGCGGGGGTACCGGCCACGGCGACTCGCGTCAAGGACGGCCGCGCCGTCGCCCGCTGGAGCTGGCGGGTTTCGGGAGAGCCCTCCATCGTTGCCCCGGTGAGCGAGGGGCGACAGCGTTCGGCGCTCCGGCTGCTGGGCCTGCTGGCAGCCGGCTACGCGCTCTGCGCCCCGAGCGAGCGCCGCGTCGGGAGGCCGGCCTTCGCCGCTTTCAACACGGTGTGTGCGCAGTGCCACGAGGCGGAGTGCAGCGGGAGGCTCAGCTTCCACGGAGGTGCCGCTGCGGCGCGCGAGCACGTGCGCCGCTACGCGGGGCCGGTCCCGGATCCGCAGGTCGAGGATCTCTTCGCGCTGCTGCAATACACGAAGCAGGAGTGCGGCATCTATCCGCTGGAGCCCGCGACGCAGCCCGGCGGGACCTGGTCTGCGGCGGCCCTGCGCGACTTCTACGAGCCGAACGCGCGTGCCTATTTCGTGCCGCTCGGCGCTCTCGGGCGCGGCGCCTGTCGCCTGCGGCTCGGCCTCGATGCCGATGCGGAGGTCTCGCTGAGCATCACGAACGCCCGCTTCGAGGTCGCCCACGAAGGGACGGCCCGCAGCCGCGAGCGCCGCATCGAGGTCGGCTGGGCCTGCCCCGGCGCGGGGCCCAGCTTCCTGCGCGTGCGGGTCGCGGGCACGGCGCAGCTCGAAAGTCTCGGCGTGGAAGACGGGGCGTCTTCGCAATGAGCGGCGACGGGAGCGGCGGCGAAGGGCCGGTCGCTTCCGATGTCCTAGTCTCCGGGCATGGAGCCGGCAGCCCGATGCTGGACGCTCGAGGCCGCGCGGCAGATGCTGGGCGACGTCTACGTGCGAACCGAGCGCGCCGTGCAAGACGCGGAGCGTCTCATCGCCGAGCGGGATGCCACGGCGGCGGGCTCGCCGAGGCAGGCTCTCCTCGAGAAGCAGATCCAGGCCGTCATCGGCCGCTGGGCGCGCGAGATGGAGGCGCTCGGCCTCGAGGTGAAGGGCCCGTGGCTCGTCGACTTCGACAATGGGAGCGGGTACTACTGCTGGCGCTGGCCCGAGACCGAGCTCGCCCATTACCACGGCTACGACGAGGGCTTCGAGGGACGGATCCGGATCCAGTAGCCGGGCCTACGCCGCGCACACGAAGTCGGCGCCCTCGGTGAAGCCGAACGCGGCGAGCTGTGCGCGGATCAGGCCGCGGGCTTCGGCGCCCGCCACGGAGACGATCAGCGGCCTGCCACGCAGGCCGGGCAGGGCTGCGGGTGGCAGGACGGGCGCGCCGTGGATGCGCTGGCCGAGCCGGCCCGGATGCACCTCGATGACGTGGGAGGGCGTGTGGCCGCAGGCGGCGAGGGCACGGCGAAGGTCGCGTCCGGTGCGGCCGTAGCCCCAAAGCAGGTAGTCGCGACGGCCGGCGAGGAAGCCCTCGGCGAGAAAGTGCGCCTTGCAGGCGGTGAAACGCTCGAGTGCATACACGGAAGAGCGTCGGGAGAGACGCTCGGGGCCGTCGCGCCAGCCCAGCAGGCGCCGCGGCACCACGCCGAGCCGGCGTCCGCTGGCGAGCAGACGCAGCACGAGGTCGTAGTCCTCGGGCCAATCGCGGTCGCGCCAGCCGAGGCTCTGCAGAACCTCGCGGCGCAGACACAGGCCCGGATGCGCCACGGGGCACTCGATGAAGGCCTCGGTGGCGACGCGCTCCGGTGAGTCGATGGCGTTCAGCCAGCGTTCGTAGTCGCGGCGTCCGTCCGTCAGCGCTGCGCGCGGAAAGATCCGCACGTGACAGCCGACACCGGCGAGAGTCGGATCGGCGTCGAGCGCTGCGAGCTGGAGCCAGAGCCGGTCGCGGTGCATCCAGTCGTCGGCGTCCATGCGCGCGACGAACGGGGCCCGGCAGGCGGCGAGGCCGTCGTGCAGCGCCGGCACGAGGCCCCGGGCGGGCCGCTGGAGCAGCCGGACCCGGGGATCCCCGGTGGCCGCCGCCACCCGGGCGGTCGCGTCGCGGGAGCCATCGTCGACGCCGATCACCTCGATGGTGGCTTCGCGCTGGCGCAGGCAGCTCCGCAGGGCCGCGGGCAGGGTCGCCTCGGCGTCGCGGGCGGGCAGGAGGATGGAGACGCGGGGAAGGGCCCCGGCCGTCACGCGGACAGCGCCTCAAGCGCGCGCGCCGTCCGTCGATGCTTCCAGGGAGGGGAATCGGCCCGCGTGCGGGCGACCCCTGTCCGAGGTGCCCCGTGCTCGCCTATCTGGGAATCGCCATCGTGCTCGCCTCCGTGGCCGGCGGCTTCGCCTTCGGCGGCGGCAATCTCGCGGCGCTCTGGCAGCCGGCGGAATACGTCGTGATTCTCGGCACGGCCTTCGGTGCGCAGGTGATCGCGCAGCCGCCGGCCGTCCTGTTCGAGACCGGGCGCCAGCTCTTCTTCATCGCCCGGCGAACACCGGACCGACAGGACTACCTCGAGCTGCTCGCCATGCTCGCGAGCCTGTTCAACTTCGCGCGCAAGGAGGGGCTCGTCAGCCTCGAGCCTCACGTCGAGAATCCGAGCGCCTCGCCCATTCTCGGCGCCTACCCGGGCCTGTTCCGGGACGCTCGCGCGCTCGGCTTCCTCACGGATACGCTGGAGCTCATCACCTCCGGCAGCGCCATCAGCGCCCACGACTTCGAGTCGCTGCTCGATCTCGACATCGAGGCGCGTCACGACCACGATCTCATGCCGTCGCGAGTGCTCTCGACCATGGCCGATGCCTTTCCCGGCATCGGCATCGTTGCTGCCGTGCTGGGCATCATCATCACGATGAACCACATGGATGGCCCTCCCGCCGAGATCGGTCGCCACGTGGCCGCGGCCCTGGTGGGAACCCTGCTCGGCGTGCTCATCTCCTACGGCTTCTTTCAGGGGCTCGCCACGAACCTCGGCAACAAGGCCGCCGCGCGCAAGACGCTGCTGGTGGCGCAGAAGCAGGTGCTGGTGGCGATCCAGCGCGGCGCGCCGCCGTCGATCGCGGTGGAGCTGGCACGCCGCTCGCTGCCGGACGACGTGCGCCCGACCTCGCGCGAGCTCTTCGAGGCCTGCCGCGCACGCAAATGAGGCGCCGCGCCGCCCGCGGCGGGGAGAAACATGGCCGACGATCTGCATCGTGTCGTCGTGAGACGATCCCAGCCGGCCATCGGCCGCATCGGCGGCGCGTGGAAGGTGGCCTTCGCCGATCTCGCCACGGCGATGATGGCGCTCTTCCTCGTGCTCTGGCTCGGAAACCAGGACGCCGCGGTGCGCAAGGCGGTCTCGCAGTATTTCCAGGATCCGATCGGCTTCGAACAGCGCCTCGAAGGCGGCCGCTCTCCGCTCGGCGCCTCGGGCTCCGGCAATGGCCCCATCGATGGCCTGCTGAACGCACCGCGCCCGAAGTCACCCGCGAACCCTCACGAGGCTCTCGATCGCGCCGCGAAGAAGCTGCGCCAGACCCTCGAAGCGATGCCGTCGTTCCAGGCCCTCGGCCGCTTCGTGCAGCTCGAAGTCGCCGCTGACGGCCTGCGCATCGATCTCGTCGAGCAGGAGGGCTCGTCGTTCTTCGCCCGCGGTGGACGCGAGCTCTCGGGCGAAGGCGCCGAGATTCTGCGCGCGATCGGTCAGGAGCTGGCTGCTCTCGGCAGCGGGGTCGTTCTCGAGGGACACACCGACGCCTCGCCGTTCCGCGGAGAGAACGGCTACTCCAACTGGGAGCTCTCGGCCGACCGTGCCAACAGCGCACGCCGCGCCCTCGAAGCCGGCGGCGTCGCGTCAGGGCAGGTCGAGGCCGTTCGCGGCTACGCCGATCAGCGTCTTCGGCTCCCCGACGCGCCCGCGGATCCGCGCAATCGCCGCATCGCCATCCTGGTATCGCCGCGACCCGCGGTAGCCCGTGCGACGACGCGCCCTACACCGGAATGAGGCCACCGCGAACGCTGGCGCCGGCCGGGCTGGCCAGCCAGACGAGCACCTCTGCGATGCGCGCCGGGGGCGTCCACTGCGCGTGGTCTGCATCCGGCATCGCGGCACGGTTGGCCGGTGTGTCGATGGTGGTCGGCACCACGGCATTGACGCGCACCCCGAAGCCGCCGAGCTCCTTTTGCAGCGTCTCCGTCAGCACGATCACCGCCATCTTCGATGCGGCGTAGGCCGCAAGGCCTGCGGGGCGCTCGAGCGCGGCGCGGGACGCCACGTTGAGGATCACGCCCGCGCGGCGCGCGATCATGCCGGGAATCACGGCCCGGCACATGGCGACGGCCGTCCTGGCGTTCATGCGGTAGAGGCGGTCCCAGGCCTCGAGCTCGGTCTCGTGCACCGGCGCTCCGCCGGAGAAGCCACCGACGCCGTTGACCAGCACCTCGGCGCCACCGGAGGCCGCCACCACCCGTGCGGCGCCCTCGTCGCCCGCGAGATCGGCCTCGACGAGCACGAGGCGGCCACCCACGATGGCCTTCTCCTCCGCGCCTTCGAGGGCCTCGCGTTCTCGGGCGACGATCCAGGGAACGGTCACGCGATCGCCTGCGGCGAGGAAGGCGTGCACCACCGCGCGTCCGAGGGCGCCGCTCCCGCCCGTCACGATCGTGTGTCGGGCCTGGGCGCTCATCGCTGCACCCGGCGCAGCGGTGGCCGCGGCGCGACCGTGGGCTGGCTCACGCTCTCGGCCGGCGCGAGGCCGAGTCGCGCGAGGGCCCGGGCTGCACCCCGGCGCAGATCCTCGTCCGGGCACGACGCCGCGAGGACGCGGAGCTGGTCGGCGGCGCCGGCGGGCAGACAGGGCGTATCGGCGGCGCCGAGCTCGCCGAGAGAGACGGTGGCGATGCGACGACTGGCTGCGTCGGGGTCGTCGCTCAGCACCGCGCACAGTCGCTCCAGCACGAAGACCGGAGGATCGAGCAGCGCGGCCATGGCCGTGAGGGCGGCGCGGCGCACGGTCACATCCGCGTCGCGGCTCGCCTGCACCAGCGCTCGCGCGCACTCGGGATGGTCCGGAGCGAGCTCGCGCAGCGCGAAGACCGCCATTCGCCGTACGGGAGGGCGGGCATCGCCGCGGACGAGGCCGAGCAGGATGCCGAGCACCTCCGGATGCAGACGCCCCGTGTCCACGAGCAGGCGCGCCGCCGTCCAGCGCACGTCGCCCTCGCGGCTCCCGAGGGCTTCGACCAGCGCCGGCAGCAGCGTCGGCCCGGGCGGCGAGAGCCGCGCCAGTGCGGCTGCAGCGCCGAAGCGGCGCCCCGCGTCCTGGCTGCGGAGCGCGCGGCGCAGCACCTCGTCCACGGCCCGGTCGCGCTCGCCGAGCGCGACCAGCGCATCCTGCGCCGCCCGCACCACGGCACGAACCGGATCGCCGAGAGCATCGCCGAGGGCATCGATCAGGAGGACGCCGCTCGGATCGATCGCCGCGTCATGACAGGCTGCGAGCCGAACCGCCGGATCAGGGTCACGCAGCGCCTCGATCACGGGATGGCTCATGCGGCGCTCCAGCGATCTGCGAGCGGTGCGGCGGCGCCTTCGCGGCGCGCGCGATGCTCGGCTGCGAGCTTGAGGAGATGCGCCGTCACCGAGTGGGCCGCGGCCGCGTGCAGCACGGCCGGCACGTCGGTGTAGACGCGGCGGACGATCTCAGGGACGGTCGCCGGCGCCGAGCCCAGCGCAGCCAGGATCTGTGCCTCTCGCTGCTGCCGGTGCGCGAGATATTCGCGCAGCTTCGAATGCCCGTCGGCGATGCACGGCCCGTGCGCCGGATAGATGCGGCCCGGCGGCTCGGCGAGAAGACGCTCGAGAGAGGCGAGATAGCGCCGGAGGTCACCGCCCGCGATCGGGATCACCGTCGTGCCGACGCCGAGCACGTTGTCGCCGGAGAAGAGGGCATGCTCCTCTTCGAGCGCGAAGCAGAGATGATCGGGGGCGTGACCCGGCGTGAAGATCGCGCGCAGCGTGGCGCCCTCGGTCTCGATGCGGTCGCCGTCGGCGATCGCCGTCACGTCCCCGGGCGCCGCGGCTCCAGCGGGCACGAGCTTCGAAACCGGAAGCGGGCCGAAGCGGGCACGAACGTCGGCGAGCCCGCCCACGTGGTCGATGTGATCGTGGGTGAGCACGACCTCCTGGAGACCCTCCGCACCGGCACGTGCGAGTGCGCGCTCGAGCACCGCCGGATACTCGGGCTTGCCCTGGCCGGTGTCGACGAGAATGCGGCGCGGGCCGGTGCCGACGAGGGAGGTATTGGTGCCGGGGCCGGAGAAGAGCCCGGGATTCATTCCGAGGGCCACCGTCACGCGCTCGGACCAGACGCTCACCTCGGGCTGCTCGAGCCCGATCATGGTCGGCGCGGAAGGCGAGGAGGCGCCGCTGCTCACGGCCTACGCTCCAGCGACCGTCATGCGCGCGACGCGCAGGGTGGGCGCCGCGACGGAGCCGAGCCAGAGCAGATCGCTGCCCACCGCGTCCACGGCTTCGAGCATCGCAGCGAGATTGCCCGCGACGGTGACCTCCTCCACCGCGTGAACGGGGCGGCCGCCCTCGATCCACATCCCCGCCGCACCGCGCGAGAAGTCGCCGGTCACGGGACTGAAGCCATGACCGAAGAGAGAGGTGACGAAGAAGCCGCGCTCGGTCGTGCCGAGGATCTCCTCGGGCGCGAGCGTGCCGGGCTCGAGCCAAAGATTCGTGGTCGAGACGCCGGGGGCGCTGCCCGCACTGCGCGAGGCGTTGCCAGTGCTGGCGAGACCGAGCTTGCGCGCCGAGTAGCTGTCGAGGAGCCAGCTCGCGAGGCGCCCGCGCTCGAAGACGACGGTTCTTCGCGTCGGCAGCCCTTCGCCGTCGAAGGGGCGACTTCCGAGGCCGCCGTGCAGGCGGCCGTCGTCGACCACGCTCACGCACGCGCTGGCGACCTGCTCTCCGAGGCGACCCGCCAGGAAGGAGGCCTCGCGGTAGATGGCGTAGCCGCTGACGCAGGAGACGAGCTGCCGGAGCAGGCTGGCCGCGGTGACGGGATCGAAGATCACCGGCACCTCGCAGGTGGCGACGCGCCGCGCGCCGAGGCGGCGAAGCGCACGCTCCGCGGCGCGCCGTCCGACCTCCTCGGGGGAGGCCAGGCCCGAGCGCGTGCGGCCTGCAGTCCACCAATGATCGACCTGCATCGCGCCGTTCTCGCTGGCGATCGGCATGGCGGCGAGCTGATGCGAGGCCGAGGCGTACTCGCCGAGAAAGCCGGCGCTGCTTCCATAGGCGACGCGCCGGAAGTGCGCGCTCGCTTCCGAGCCCTCCGAGTTGGTGATGCGTGCGTCCGTCGCCCTCGCGGCGCGCTCCGCGCGCCGCGCATCGGTCACGTATGCCTCGATGCCGGTCTCTCGGTCGGCCGGATCGAGAAGCCCGAGATCGGGCGGAGTCGCCTCGAAGCCGCCCTCCGGCAGTCCGGCCGCGGGATCGGCAGCCGTGGCCTGCGCGAGGGCAACGGCCTCCTTTGCCATGCGCTCGACGGTCTCGGGATCGAGGTCGCTGGTGGACGCGATGGCGGAGCGCAGGCCCTTCGCGCTGGCGCAGAAGGCGCGGATGCCGAGGGTTCGCTCCCGCGCCTGCGTCACGAAATCGATCTCTTCGCCGCGCACGCGAACGTCGGTTCCGTCGCTCTCGACGATCACGACGTCGGCCGCGGCGGCACCCGCCGAGCGCGCCGCCGAGAGCGCGTGCTCGATCTGCGACAGCAGCGCGCTCATCCCTCGGTACCGCCGACGGTGAGCGCGTCGACGCGCAGCGTCGGCAGGCCGACGCCGACAGGGACGCTCTGCCCCTCCTTGCCGCAGGTTCCGACGCCGCGATCGAGGGTGAGATCGCTGCCGATGCGGGAGACGCGCGTCAGCACGTCGGGTCCGTTGCCGATCAGTGTCGCTCCCTTCACGGGCGCACCGAGGCGGCCGTTCTCGATCCGGTAGGCCTCGCTGGCGCTGAACACGAACTTCCCGCTCGTGATGTCCACCTGCCCGCCGCTGAAGGAGACGGCGTACAGGCCCTTCGAGACCGAACGCAGGATTTCCTCGGGATCGTCGGCGCCGGCGAGCATGAAGGTGTTGGTCATGCGCGGCAGCGGCAGGTGGGCGTAGCTCTCGCGCCGGCCGTTGCCGGTGGGCGCCACGCCCATGAGACGGGCATTGAGGCGATCTTGCAGGTAGCAGCGCAGGATGCCGTCCTCGATCAGGGTGGTTCGCTGCGTCGGTGTTCCTTCGTCGTCTACGTTGAGCGATCCGCGCCGTTCGGCGATCGCACCGTCGTCGATCACCGTGACGCCGGGAGCCGCCACGCGCTGGCCGACACGGCCCGAGAAGGCCGACGTCCCCTTGCGGTTGAAATCGCCCTCGAGGCCGTGGCCCACCGCCTCGTGCAGCAGGATGCCCGGCCAGCCGGGGCCGAGGACGACGTCCATGGTGCCGGCGGGGCAGGGCACGGCATCGAGGTTGAGCGTGGCGATGCGAACCGCCTCCGCCACGAGAGGCTGCCAGTGCTCGGGCGCCAGCAGCCGGTCGAGGTCGTAGCGGCCGCCCATGCCCTGATAGCCGACCTCGCGGCGGCGGCCCGCTGCATCGGCCGCGATCACCTGCACGTTGAGGCGCACCAGCGGCCGCACGTCGCCGGCCAGCGTGCCATCGCTCGCCGCCACGAG
>CAYOIG010000666.1:0-3986 GCA_964403915.1 uncultured Myxococcaceae bacterium | reverse complement strand
CGCAATCTGGTGGACGTGCTGAAGGAGCGCGGCGGGGAGGGCACGGTCCTCGAGCTCGGACCGAACGTCGATTTTGCGGCGAACACGGCCGCGCCGCTTCGATTCTTCCGCCAGATCGGCACGCCGATCACCGACTCGATGGCCCAGATCGGCGACCTCGCCGTCGGTGGCACCATCACCCTCGGCACGCCCCACACCGATGGCACTTCCGACGACTGGTTCCGTTCCGACTACCTGGTGATGTGGGCCTTCAATCCGTCGGCTACGCGCATTCCCGACGCCCACTACCTCAACGAGGCGCGCTACCGGGGCGCACGGGTGGTCGCCATCGCGCCGGACTACAACCAGAGCGCGATCCACGCCGACCTGTGGCTCTCGCCGCGCCCCGGCACCGACGCCGCCCTCGCGCTCGCCGCGTGCCAGGTGGTGATCGGCGAAGGGCTGCACCAGGCCGACTACCTGCGTGAGCAGACCGACCTGCCCTTCCTCGTGCGCGCCGACGATGGCCGCTTCCTGCGCGAGGCCGACGTCGTAAAGGGCGGCAGCGACGAGCGCTTCGCCGTCTGGGACGAGGCCGCCAAGAAGCTCGTCTGGGCGCCGGGCAGCATGGGCAGCAGCGAGAAGACCCTCCGCTTCGGCGAGGGCGTGCGCCCGGCGCTCGAGGTGAGCGAGAAGGTGCGCCTCGCTTCGGGTGAGAGCGTCACCGTGGGCACGGTCTTCTCGCGCCTGCGCGAGAAGCTCGATCGCGATCTGACGCCGGAGAAGGCCGCGGCGCTCACGGGGGTTTCGGCGGGCGCCATCCGCCGCTTCGCGCGCGACTTCGCGAAGGCGCGCGCAGCGCTGATCATCTCGCAGTGGGGATCGTGCAAGAACTACCACTCCGACCTGATCCAGCGCTCCCAGATCCTGCTCGCCTCGCTCACGGGCAACCTCGGCCGCGCCGGGGGCGGCTGGCGCTCGGGAGCCTTCATCGCCCTCGACGGTCTCGGGCTCGTGGCGATGCAGGACCAGCTCGATCTGCCCCACCTGGCCCTCACGGCGGCTCGTGCGAAGCTCGATCCCGAGAAGGTGCGCGGCAAGTTCGAGTCGATGTACGTGCCGAGCTCGCTCTTCCACGCCGTCCACGGCGGCCTCGGGCCGAACGAGACGAAGGCGGCCTACTCCGATCCGCTGCTGCCCGACGGCGCCGCGCCCTACCTCGCCGAGGTGCTGGAGAAGAAGCTCTTCCCGATGTCGCCGCCGCCCGGCTCACCCGCACCGTCGGTGATCTTCTCGATCTTCGGCAACGTGCTGCGCCACAGCCGCTCGGGCAATCGCATCCGCGACACCCTCTTCGCGCAGGCACGCCTGATCGTGGACGTGAACTTCCGGATCAGCGAAACGGGCCTCAACTCCGACATCATCCTGCCGGCCGCTGGCTGGTACGAGAAGATCGGCATCAAGTACATCGCCGCCTTCGTGCCCTACATCACGCTGGCCGACCGCGCGGTGCTGCCCCAGGGCGAGTCGAAGCCGGAGTGGGAGATGTTCGCGCTGCTGGCGCAGCGCGTGGCGCAGGAGGCGAAGGCGCGCGGCATCGCAACCACGAAGGGCTTCCGCGGAGAAGACTGCGATCTCGCCGGTCTCGGCGATCGCTTCACGGACGGCGGCCGCTTCGGGCCGGACGCCCAGGAGGCCGTGCTCGAGTTCATTCTCAGCGTCTCCGGCGCCTCCAAGGGCATCACGCTCGAGGATCTGCGGCGAGAGGGCGGAGCCATGCGCGTCAGCAGCCTCGGCCCCGAGGGCGGAACCGCAGGCATCTACTCCGAGTACGCGAAGAATGAGCCCGTGGTGCCGCTGCGCGACTTCGTCGAGAAGAAGCTCCCCTATCCGACGCTCACGGGTCGCCAGCAATTCTACGTGGACCATCCGTGGTTCCTCCGGCTTCACGAGGAGCTGCCCACGTTCAAGGAACCGCCCGCCGCGGGAGGGAACCATCCCTTCACGCTCACGGGAGGGCATACGCGCTGGAGCATCCACGCCATGTGGCGCGACACGCCGAGCCTGCTGCGGCTCCAGCGCGGCGAGCCGGTGGTCTACCTGAACACAGCCGACGCGCGGGCGAAGGGCATCCACGACAACGACCTCGTTCGCGTGCGCAACGACGTCTCGGCCTTCGTGGCCCGGGCCAAGCCGACGGGCGGCATCCGCCCCGGACAGGTCCACATCTTCCACGCCTGGGAGCCCTATCAGTTTCGGGGCCACGCCAGCCACCAGCACGTGGCGCCGAGCCCCCTCAAAGTGACCCAGCTCGTCGGAGACTACGGCCATCTGCGCTGGGGCTATGCTCACTACGAGCCCAACCAGACGGACCGGGACACCCGCGTGGAGATCGAGCGCGTCGAGCCGGTTTGAGAAGCGCGCCCCTCGGGGTGCACTTCACAAGGAGGTATCGGCGCGTGTCCCGTCCCGGCCAGATCCGCTTTCTCTCTCGCGTGGCCGCGCTCTACGATCCTGTCGTCGGCACGCTCGGCTTCCGGCGCCTGTGGTCCCGCATGGCCGAGCAAGGCGAGGCGGAGCCGGGTGCCCAGTGCCTCGACGTCTGCACCGGAACGGGCGGCGTGGCGCTCGCGCTCGCTGCCCGCGGCGCGCAGGTGGTGGGGCTCGATCTCGCGCCCGGCATGCTGGTGCGCGCCGAGCGCAAGGCGCGTGCCCGCGGCCTCGAGGATCGCACGCGCTTCGTGCGCATGGATGCCCGGCAGATCGCCTTCCCCGACCGCTCCTTCGACCTCGTCACCTGCTGCATGGCACTGCACGAGATGGCCGAGCCCGAGCGCGACGCGGTGCTGGGCGAGATCGAGCGCGTGGCGCGCAGGCGCGTCCTCGTCGCCGAATACCGCGTGCCGAAGGAGCGCCTGGCGTCACTTCGCTTCCGCCTGCGCCACGCCTTCGAGTATCTGGAGAGCGACGACTTTCCGACCTTCGTGCGCCGCGACGTGCAGGAGCGCCTCGAAGCCGCCGGTCTCGCCGTCGAGGACGCCGCGGACGCAGGGGCCTACCGGCTCTGGCGCTGCCGAACGGCCGGCTGAGCGTGGATGGGGGCCGCGCGGCGTGCCGCGCGGCCCCTCCTCCCACCCCGCGTTCCTACTTTTCCCAGACGATGTCGGCCGGATCCCGCGTGAGATGCCCGAGAGCATCCTTCCACTTGTAGAGGATCAGCGTGTCCATGAGGTCCGAGCCCTGGCCGCGGCGCTTGCGGTCGAGCTCGCTGCGCAGGACGTCGAGGGCGCCATGCACGCTCGGCCCGAACAGCGACTCGAGATACGCCGGCGGGATGCGCGGCGACGCCTCGTCGAAGCTCCCATCCTCGCGCAGCGGTGCCGGGGACAGCGGCGGAACGTAGTAGACGTTCGGATGCGTCCCCTTCTCCGGGTGGAGCGGAAGCGCGACCTTCCACTTGTTCACGAGCTTGCCCACTGCGGTGCTCTCATCGTCGAGATAGCCGATGAAGGCCGCTCGCCCCGGGCACTGGCGTACGCACGCCGGTGCCACGCCCTGCTCGATGCGCGGGAAGCAGCCGATGCAATGCTGGCTCACGTTGCGCATCTTGTTGAAGTAGATCTTCTTGTAGGGACAGCCGCGCCGGCACATCTGCGTCCCCCGGCACTTCTCCTCGTCGCGCAGCACGAGGCCGTCCTCTTCGCGCTTGAAGATCGCGTCGTTCGGGCAGGCCTCGAGGCAGGCCGGCTTCGTGCAGTGGTTGCACAGCCGCGGCAGATAGAAGAAGTAGGCGTTCGGGAACTCCCCGCCGCCCTCGTCCTCGTCCCAGTTCATGCCCCAGTTCTTCGCACCGGAGATCTTGTGCAGGTGCACGGCACCCTTGTTGCCGCCGCCTCGCAGCACTTCGTCGTAGTTGAAGTTCCAGCCGCCACCCACCTCTTCGTCGGTGGGGATGCGGCCGAGGCTGATCTTGCCGGAGGCGTCGTAGCCGCCCCCCATGTTCTCCC
>CAYOIG010000665.1:0-3691 GCA_964403915.1 uncultured Myxococcaceae bacterium | reverse complement strand
CCCATCACGCGCCGCGCGACGTCCTCGAGGTCGAGGGCGCGCTCGCGGAAGTACGTGTCCTCGATCTTGTCGAAAGTCTCGCGGTACGCGGCGAGTACCGCACGAAGCGCCTCGCGCGCATTTCCCGTCGTCGCAACGGCGCGCTCGAGGCGCGAAACGAAGCCATGGTCCTCGAGAATCTGGATGTGCGTGTTGAAAACGGCCGCGAACTCCGGCCCGAAGCGTTCGCCGACTTCCTCGCGCACGTCGTCGAGCTCGCGTCGCGCCGCCTCCAGCGCCCGCTGAAGATCGGCGGCCTCGCCGGCGGCGTCCGGATTCGGTGTGTAGTCGACCGCGGAGATGTCGAGCGGATCCTCCAGCCGGTAGACGGGACCAATCGCGATGCCGGGTGAGGTCGCAATGCCCTGCAGATCGATGCGCCGCGGCGGAGCCTGCCGCTCCTCGAGCAGCGGCACCCCCGAGAGCGCGAGATCCGCCACCACGCGCGCCTTCTGGTCCTCGCTCCGGGTGACGAGGTCGAGCAGGCGGGCGTTCATCACCACGGGCGCGATGAGCTGGGCGCAGGTCTGCAGCAGCTCGCTGTCGTGCCGGTCGAAGTCTCGCTCGTGTGCGGTCTGCACCACGAGGACGCCGATCGGCACCTCACGCACGATGAGTGGCGCGGCCATGAGCGACTCGAAGCGCTCCTCGCCCGTCTCCGGGAAGTAGCGGTAGGCCGGATGCTCGCTCGCTCGCCGGGTGACCACGGCCCGCCGCTCGCGGGCCGCGAGGCCGACCAGCCCCTCGGTGAACGAGAGCCGCACCTTGCCGATCGATTCCGGCGCGAGGCCGCGGGTCGCCCAGAGCGTGAGGTGCTGGAGGTCGGGATCCGTCAGGTAGATGGAGCAGACGTCGGCGTCGAGCCGCTTCGCCACCAGATCGACGACGTTGCAGAGCGTCTCCCGCAGGTCGTGGGAGCGCGAGACGATGCCCGCAACGTCGGCCAGCACGGTGACGCGATCGAGAATGGCGACCCCCGGCGTGCACGAGGCGCCGTCGTCGCCGGCGCCCCTGGCGAAATACCGAGGGTAGCGGCTCCGTGCCGGGAAGTGAGCCCGCGCGGGCTCCGGAACGCTGAGCCCGGCTGTCGCTCGGGCTCCTCGACATGGAGCCCGGCCACCGGGCCTGGCCCGGCAGCCGGGTCCGCCGCCTCCTGGGGGGAGGAGGCGGGGGTCGAATCGGAAGCCGGATCAGTGCTGCGTCGGCTCGGCCGAGGGCTCGAGGTGCACCCGCCCGTTCGTCGGCGGGAAGACGTAGTCCTTGTCCTCGAAGCGCATGCCGAGCGCGAGAAGGATCTTGCGCTTGGTATCCATGCGGCAGTTCATGCCCTTCTCGACGCTGTGGATCGTTCGCAGCGCAACCTTCGCCTTGCGGGCGAGCTGCGCCTGCGTCATCAGCCGGTTCTCACGCAGCTCGCGAACGCGGTTGATGGGGCTCATCGGAGATTCCTTCGTTTCCATACCGTCGCACTCCCTTGCTGCCCGCTGCTCCGCGGAGGCTCGAGTGCCTCTCGCGATTCCCGTGATGCATTCGGTACAGGCAAGGATTTCTTTAGTATTCATGGGGGCTTAGAGTGTTTCCCCGGGAGGGTTGGCGGGTTTCTGGAGAGGTCCCGGCAAATCCAGTCTCCACCGCTACATGCCGCCGTGTCACGCATGTACATGACCGCTCGGAGGACCCAAGTTTCACTTCCTGCGCCTGCGGGCCGCCCGCGCACCCCCCGCCGGCTGCCGTCGGGCCCCCTGCCGGCGGGATGCAGCCTCCCGGAAGCCGGCTTCCGGCCGCCGGCGCTGCCCGTTGCTACGCTCGCCCCCCGTGCAGAGGAGGCGCCGCGCCCGTCGCGCCCTGATCCGGGCCCTCGTGGCCCTGCTGCTCTTCGGGGCCGGGGCCTTCATGGGCGTCGGTCTCGCCAGCCAGGCGGCTCCGCGCAGACTGCGCGAGGCGGTCGAGGCGAGCCTGTCGGAAGCCCTCGGCACGAGGGTTTCGGTGGCCGGTGCGCGCCTGCTGGTCCTGCCCGGCGTCCTGGTCGAGGCGACGGACGTGGCGGCGTGGTCCGGCGCCGCGGCGGCCGCCTTCTCGGCGACGCGCCTCGAGGCGAGGCTCGATCCTGCGGCCCTCTTCTCCGGTCGCCTTCGCTTCTCATCGATTGCCCTCGATGGCGTGCGCCTCTCGCTGGTGAGGGCTGCCAGCGGGCACTGGACGCCACCGCTGCTGACGCCCGGCTTCGAGAACCCTCTCGTGGTGCTCGAGAGGCTCTTCGCGGCCGAGCTGCCGGCCCCCGCCATCGACGTCCGATCGGGGAGCCTCGAGATCACGGATCGCGGCGCTCCGCGCGGGGCGGGCGATGACGCGCGCTTCCAGATCGACGGCATGACGCTCCGGCTGCTGACCCGAGGACTGCTGGAGCCAGGGCGGCTGCGTGTGGCGGGCATCCTCCGGCAGACGAAGGGAGAGGCCGTGCGATTCGAGCTGGACGCGGCGGCACCGCGCGGGAGCCCTCCGCATCTCGAGCTGGCGGCGTCGAATCTCGATCTCGGCCGGCTGTCTCCCTACCTGCGCCGGATCGAGCCAGGTCTCGTGGTCGCGGGGCGGGCGAGCGGCTTTCTCTCCCTCGCCCCATCCGCCGACGAGGGCACCGATCTCACGCTCGATCTGTCCCTGGCCAGCCTGCGCGGAGCGCTCGGCGAGAGCGAGGCGCGAAGAACACCGCTCACAGCCGAGCGACTCGGCGCCGAGGGGATGTTCCGCATCGGCGAGCAGGCTCTCACGCTCTTCGGAGGCCGGCTACACAGCGGCGAGCTCGCTCTCTCGCTCGAGGGATCCCTCGAGCGCCCGGCGGGCGACGAAGCCCGGCTCGCCCTCGAGGCGACCCTCACCGAGCTCGACGTCGCACGGCTTCGGGAGCTCGCTGCGTTCTTGCCAGCCGATGCCGCACAGGCTTTCGACGACGCGACCCGCACGCTCGTCTCGGGGCGCATCGCGGAGCTCACGCTCTCGGGCGATGCCACGCTCGAGACGTGGCAGGCTGCGGCCGGGCCGAACGGACCATGGCTCCCGGCCGGCGCCCGGCTCGAGGGTCGCGTGGAGGAGCTCACCCTCCAGCCCCCGGGAGACGAGGCGGTGACGGCGGTTCGGGGCCGGGTGCGCCTCGACGGGACGGACGTGCTGACGGTCTCCGGGCTGGAAGGCCGGATCGCCGAGAGGCCCCTCCCCGTCCTCGACCTGCGGCTGGTAGGCCTTCAGAACCTGCTCGCAGCGCCCGCAGCCCCGGTGCCCGCCGCGGCGCCGCCGCTCCCGGGGCGCGAGGCCCTCGCGGCGCTCCTGCGCGGGACGCCCGGCGAGGATGCCGGCCCGGGCTGGAGCTCGCTCGATGTAGACGCGGACTGGCTGCTGCATCCGGCCTTTTTTCGGCCGCTGCGCGGCGTAAAGGCCCGTCTCGAGCCGACACCTGACGGTGTTGCAGTGCGGGTCGAGCATGCCTCCTGGGGGGGCATTCCGGTGCGCGGCGAGGGCCGCCTCGTGACGGCATCCCCGGAGCGGCTGCGCCTCACGCTGGAAGCCGGCCCGCCCGGGGAGCCGGAGGGCGCCCCGCCTGCGCCCGAGAGCTGGGCCCACGGCCGCTTCGCCCTGGAGACCCCCGCAGCGCCCGGCC
>CAYOIG010000664.1:0-2825 GCA_964403915.1 uncultured Myxococcaceae bacterium | reverse complement strand
CCCCGCGAGCGAGCCCGCCGTGCGGAGGAAGAGTCCGTAGCGGAAGACTCGGGAGTTGAGGGGGTGGAAAGACCGCAGGAACCAGGAGGACGGATAGCGGAAGTTGATTCCGGCGACGACGCGCCGCTCGGTCGCGGGAAGGTTGTCGGTGAGATCGTTCTCGAGGAAGAGGTTGAATACGATCGCGTCGAAGCGAAATCCCTCTTCGTCGAGAAATCGGAGCAGCCTCCACGCGTCGAGGGGGCCGTATCCCCCGATCCCTGCGTTCATCACCTCGATGGGCGTGCCGAGACGGCGCGCGAGCTCTGCCTCGACGACGGTCGGGTAGTTACAGGCAAAATCGCTCCCGCTGCCCTGGGTGTAGGAGTCGCCGAGAAAGAGCAGCCGCAGGGCCCGCGAGCGCCGCGGCTCGTCTCGCGGCGTGCGGAAGGCGAACTCGGAGCCCGCTGGCCCCTTCAGCAGGAAGATCCAGTCGCCGCTCCCGGTACGACGCTCATAGTAGGGCCCGCCGATGCGGCCGTGCGGATCGCGGCTCACCCATCCGATGTCGAAGACGGTGAGCGCGGCTTCCAGCAGGAGAAAGGAAGCGAGCCCAGCCCGCGCGAGCCGGCCGGCGAGCATGCTGCGGCGGCGGAGCATCTCGAAGCCAAAGACGAGCAGCAGCGCCGAGAGAGCGACCAGCGCCGCCTGCGACAGGACGTCGTACTCGCGCCGCCCGTCGTTGAACAGTCCGAGGGGAAGCAGAGACGAGTGGCCCTGCAGCACGATCGCGGCCACTGCGCAGGCCGCGTACAGGAAGAAGGCCAGCACGAGGGCGCTGGAGGCCATGGCTTGCGGGCGCGGCAGCCCCTCAGCGGCGGCCGGCCGTCCCCCGGATGATCTGCGCCACCTCCGCCACCGCATCCTCGTGCAGCCACGGATGGATCGGCAGCGAGATCACCTCGCGACAGGCGCCTTCGGCCTCCGGGAGCGCTCCCGACGGCAGGCACGCCTCGCCGAGCGCGGCCTGGCGATACACGGGGAGCGGGTAGTAGTGCCGCCACTCGACACCCGCCGCACCGAGCGCCTGCCGCACGGGCTCCGGCTCGCGGCTGCGGATCGTGTACTGATTCCAGATCGCGACCTCGTCCGCGCCGCTGCTCGGGAGCAGCAGGCCGTCGATCCCGCGCAGCGCCTCCGTGTAGCGCCTTGCGATTCGCGCCCGCGCCGCGTTCCACCCCGCCAGCCGCGGCAGCTTCGCCCGCAGCACGGCGGCCTGCACCGAATCGAGCCGCGAGGTCGTTCCGAGCTCGTGGTGGTAGTCGCGCTGCTGGCAGCCGTGCGCCCGGAGCAGCCGCACGCGATTGGCGAGCTCCTCGTCGTCGGTGGTGACGCAGCCGGCGTCGCCGGCCGCGCCGAGGTTCTTCGACGGGTAGAAGCTGAAACAGCCGGCCCGTCCCCATGCGCCTGCGCCTCTTCCGTCGCGCGTAGCGCCGATCGCCTGCGCGGCGTCCTCGATTACCGGGATGCCGTGCGCTTCGGCGATGCGGGAGATCGCCGCCATGTCCGCGCAGCGCCCGAACAGGTGGACCGGGAGGATCGCCCGCGTGCGCCGGCCGATCGCCTTCTCGAGCGCGTGCGGATCGACGTTGAAGGAGTCGCGCTCGATGTCGGCGAAGACCGGCCGCGCGCCGCACCACAGGATGGCCTCCACGGTGGCGAAGTACGTGAAGCCGGTCGTGATCACCTCGTCGCCGGGCCTCACGCCGAGGGCATGCAGCACGAGAATCAACGCCTCGGTTCCCGATCCGACGCCGACGCAGAAACGCGTACCCACGAGCTGCGCGACCTCGGCCTCGAGCGCAGCGGTCTCGGGCCCGAGGACGTACTGGCCTGAACGCAGCACGCGGAGCACCGCGGCCTCGACGTCGGCACCCACCTCGGCGTACTCGGCCGCGAGATCGAGCATCGAAATCCGCGCGCGCATCAATAGGCGTTCCTGTGCACGATACCCCGCCAGGCCGTGAGTAGCAGGATCTTCACGTCCAGCGCCAGCGACCAGTTCTGGATGTAGTACAGGTCGTGCTCGACGCGCTCGTGCAGAGACGTGTTGCCGCGCCAGCCGTGCACCTGCGCCCAGCCGGTGAGGCCGGCCTTGATCTTGTGGCGGAGCATGTAGCCGGGAATCTCGCGGCGAAACTGCTCGATGAATACCGGCCGCTCCGGTCGCGGGCCCACGAGGCTCATGTCGCCGCGCAGCACGTTCCAGAGCTGGGGCAGCTCGTCGAGGCTGATGCTGCGCAGGAAGGCCCCGAGTCGCGTACGGCGCTGGTCGTCGGGGACGGTCCAGACGGGGCCGGTCGCGTCTTCGGCGCCCTGCCCCATCGTCCGGAACTTGATCATCCGGAACACGCGGCCATCGAGCCCCATGCGCTCCTGCACGAAGAGGACGGGGCGACCCGACGTCACGCGGATCGCGAGCGCAATGAGCGCGATCAGCGGACTCGCGACTGCGAGCGCCAGGGTCGAGAACGCGACGTCGAAGATCCGCTTCTGCACCGCGGACCAGCCCAGCAGCGGCCCCTCGCGCAGACTGATCAGCGGAATGCCGTCGAGATCCTCGACCTGGGCGCGCAGCGTCATGATCCGCGGAAGGTCGGGCACCACCCGCACGTTCACGACCTCGTCGTCCACGTCCGCGAGGATCTTCTCGAGCTGCTGAGAGTCCGCCGCCGGCAGGGCCACCACCAGGAGATCGGGCCGGCTCTCGGCGAGCAGGCGCTTCAGGTCGCCGTAGCTCCCGATCACGGGCACGCCGTGAACTTCACGCCCGCGGTCCGCACCCT
>CAYOIG010000663.1:0-1818 GCA_964403915.1 uncultured Myxococcaceae bacterium | reverse complement strand
GGGCTCGTCGATCTCGGCGTGCGCCTCACGGCGCGGCTGCACCCGTACAACCTGATCGTGACCAACGTGCCCGGCCCGGCCATGCCCCTCTACCTGCGCGGCGCACAACTATGCGCGGCCTATCCGCAGGTTCCGCTCTTCGAGCACCAGGGGCTCGGCATCGCGGTCTTCACCGTCGATGGCAGCCTGTGCTGGGGCTTCCACGCCGATCCCGCGATCCTGCCCGATCTACCGCATCTCGTGGAGGCGGCGCAGGCGTCCTTCGCAGAGCTGCTTCAGGCCTCGGCCGGCGCCGGCCCGGCGATCGCGAGCAGCGCGCGGCGGTCGTGGTCGAGCACGCGCGCGAGCAGCGCGAACAGCTCGTCGTAGAAGCGGGGAGGCTTCGCGCGGCGTAGCTTCGGCAGCAGCTTCGGCACCCAGCGGCCGGGGTGACGCTGCACGAAATCGCGTGCGGCACGCCGGTAGGGGCCCGGGTCGCCGCCGTCGTGAAGGGCCTCGGCCTCGCGGAAGGCGAGGAAGTGCATGAACTCGAGCTCCGTCGCGAGGTGGTCGGGCAGCTCGCGCGGATCCTCGGAGAGCGTCAGGCCGAAGTGGTTGTAGAAGCGAACCACCTCTTCCATGGTCTTCATGCGCGCGTCGTTGTAGAGGCCGCCGTAGAGCGCGCAGGGCGGCCCGGCCGCGCCGACCTCGAACAGGCGCGTATGCTCGATGGCGAGGCCGTCTTCCTCGTCTCCCGTCTGGGCCTCCGCCAGCGCGTCCCAGTCGGTGCCGTCGAGGAGTGAGGGGTCGACGCTCGCGAGCGTTGCGCGCAGGCCGCGGGAGAGCTCGCCCTCGCTCACCCAGGCCCGCATCTCGTCGTCGGGATAGCGCAGGGCCTCGCAGAAGAGGGCGTACATCCGGCTTCGCGCGGCCGCCTGCAGCTCCTCGCCCTCCCGCAGCTCTTCGAGGATCTCGGCCGTCATGCGCTCACCTCCGGCTGTGAATCCACGCGCTCGATCTCGATCGGCGCGCCCCGCGGCCCGTGGCCCGGTGCCGCGTAGTACATACGGTAGTGGATCTGGCCGTAGCCGCCGGCCATGTGCAGCGCCTTCCAGGGCGCCACCACCGGCTCCTGCTGCCCCCTCCAGTTCTTGAACTGGTAGGGTTCCCAGGCGTGGTAGACGATTACCTGCCCGGGCTGCGCACTCGGAGCGAGCTTCGCCATGGCCTCGAAGGCCCCGGCTTCGTTGCGCACGCGGATCTTGTCGCCGTCGCGGATGCCCCGCTGCGCGGCGTCCGCCGGGCCCACGAAGGCGACCGGCTGACCGCGCTGCAGGCGCAGCATCAGATCATGGTCGCGCCAGATGGCGTGGATGCTCCAGCGCGTGTGGCCGCCCGTCATGCGCAGGGGCAGGCCCGAGCGCGCTCCCGGCGGATCCTTGTGCACGGGCAGCACCTCGCCGAGCTCCTCGTACCACGGATGGTCGATGTAGAACTGCTGGCGGCCCGAGAGCGTGGGCCAGGCCATCTTTCCGTCGACGAACCAGCCGTGGGGGGCGTAGGTGTCGTTCACGTCGTAGTCGCTCGAGGTCTGGTGCAGCGGCTCGTAGGGGCCCTGCTTCGTGATCTTGACCGCGCCCACCTTCACCGCTGCATCGAAGCCGATGTCGTCGATCATCGCCGTGTTGCGCAGCATCTTGTCCATTGCCGCGCGAGCGTTGGCGGGGTCGTACTCCCCGTCGAGGCTCCAGCGATCGTAGAGCTTCGAGAGGTCGATCTGCTCGCCGTGCGCCGCAGACACGTTCGAGACGCCGCGCTCCTTCGCGCGCTCCTGCATCC
>CAYOIG010000662.1:0-2956 GCA_964403915.1 uncultured Myxococcaceae bacterium | reverse complement strand
GAGGTCTGCGAGGAGCGCACCGGCCCCCGGCTCGATCGGCACGTCGCCGTGCGCGCCGCCGAAGACCGGGATCGTGAAGCCTGCCCCTTTGCCATCGGCAGCGAGGCGCAGAGCCCACCAAGTTCCGACGGGGTCGAGCACGATCACCTGCTGCCGGTCGGTGATCAGGCCCTCGGCCAGGACGCCGGCGGGGTAGCTCTTGCCGGATCCGCGGCGGCCGAGGATGCCGAACGGCTGCGTCACGACATCGGAGGGCAGCCGGAACTCGCCCTGTGTCGTGTGGCCGAGGATCATCAGATCCTCTTCATTTCGACGCGCGTGGGGCGGGCAGCGGTCACGGCTGCTCCGCGCCCTCCTGCGCGCACGCGCTGCACAGATCCTGCTCGACCCAGTTGCAGCCCTCGTAGCAGCCGTTCTCGTCGGTGCACCCGCATTCTCGGCAGGTGCGCACGGCGGCCTTGCCGCGTCGCTTCGGCTTGGTCGGCGCTGCCCCTGCCCTCGCCGTGATCGCCTCTGTCGCCGCGTCGAGCTCGCGGAACCAGTCGAGCCCGAGAGGCGGCGCGAGCTCGGGCATGGCTCCCCTGCACATAGCGAGCTCGAGGTAGGCGAGGAGGCCGGTGAGCGCGGCAACGTCGGCGCGCTGGATCCATGAGAGGATCAGATCCTGCGCGGCCTGATCTCCCTCTGCCTCGGCGCACAGGCCGATCGCCGTGGCGTAGGCCCTCAAGCGATCCGAATCCTCGCCCTCGACGCGCGTGCTGGCCGCGAGGCGCAGGATTGTGGACTGCCGCCCGGGCTCGAGGACTCCGAAGTCCGTCGCCAGCACGCGGAGCACGTGATCCGCGGCTTCGGCCGTCGCGCTCCGAACGAGATTCGCCCGCTCCCGCTCCACGCGGCTGGCGCGCGCCTCGGTCGTCTCCTCGGCCTCTCCGCCCACCTTCGGGCGGAGCTTCGCACCGTCCGCGTCGTAACCGAGCGCTCGCAGGGCCTTCGCCGCCGACTTGCGCTCCACGAGCTCGTGGATGCCGCCCTCGGCGTCGCGGGCCAGCGCGCGCGGCAGCCCATCGAGGCTCTTCTTGAGTAGCGTGCGAAAGGTTCTCTTGTTCTTGGGGTCGCCGCCGCACAGCCGGTCGAGATCGAGGTAACGCTTCCGGCCGTCGTAGCTGAGCTGGCCGTAGGAGAAGAGCGCCGCGACCGCCTTCTTGGCCTCGACCACCTCCACTCCGGCGCCCTTCGCCTGCGCCTTCCGCTGCACCCAGGACGCGTCGCGCTTCCGCCGGAAGCAGTCGATGTCCGTGCACAGGTCCACTGTGCAGACGTCTGCAAAGAGCTCGGGCTGATTGCCGCTGCGCTGCGGGCAGGTCGTGCACGCGCCCGCGGCGGGCAGGAGCGCGGCATCGTCGAGGGCCCAGGGCGCCCGCGCGAGCTCGAGCATGAACTCGCGCTGGACGAGTTGCTGAGCTTGGCGGTAGGACATGGGATCGAGCCCGGCGTACCGCTCCGCGAGCCGCTCGATAGCTGTCGTCTGCAAGGCCGGCGGGATGCGCGCCACGAGCAGCGCTACGGAGGCCTCGATCTCGCCGGCGAGGAATGCCGCGCGCCCCGCCTCTCCCAGATCGCAGAGCTTGAGCCGCGCGTAGACGGTGGCGCGGCTCTTGCCGATGCGCGCCGCGATCTCCTCGACGCTCCGGCCGTGCTGCTCGTGCAGCGCGCGGTAGGCGTCGGCCTCCTCGAGCGGGTGCACGTCCTCGCGCTGCGCATTCTCGGCGACCTGCGCCTCCAGGACCTCGAGGTCCGTCATCTCGCGCACGCTCGCCGGGATCTCAGCGAGCCCGGCCGCGACCGCAGCCCGCAGGCGCCGGTGCCCGAACACCAGCTCGAAGGCCTCACCGGCCGGGCGCGCGAGCACCGGCTGCAGCACGCCGAGCGCGCGGACGCTCTCGAGGAGCTCCGCGTCCTTCTCCGGCGACACGCGCCGCCGCGGGTTGGTTCCGCTCTCGCGGAGCTGCGCGACGTGGATCATCTGAGCCTGCATCACCTCTCCCCCGGGACCCAGCGCACTTGCCGGGCCTCGATTTCGATCCTGCGAACCAGCCCGCGCTGCGCGAGCTCTGGCAAACGTCTCGCGATCATGTGCCGGTCAGCGCCGTGCCTGGCCGCCAGCTCGGCGCTCGTCAGCCCGGGCGTCGCGCGCACGAGCTCGAGGACCAGCGCCGCCTGCCGTGCGCCCCGACCGCTGCGCTCCAGCTCATCTGCTGCCCGGTGGCTGCTGAGCGGATCCCGCGTCGCGGCTCGAGGCGGGCGGTCGAAGAGCCCGGGCTGCTCCATCATGCACCTGCCCCCTGAATCGCCGAGAGCCGCTGCCGCGCACGTCTGAGCGCGCGCGCCGCCTCGCGCATTCGCGCACGCGCCTGCAGCTGGATCACGATCAGCCGGTGAGGCGTGCGCTCGTACTGCTCGCAGGCGCGCCGATACACGGCCTCCGCGGTCTCTACTTCGCGGCGCGCCTCGATCTCCTGATAGCGGGGATCCGGGGCCGTCATCACAGCCACGCGGTCAGCCAGCGCAGCGTGACGCCGTAGACCACCACCAGGGCCACGACCCCGAGCGTCACGAGCGCGCCGTGCACGGCCGATCGCGCCGAGCGCCGCTCGAGCGGGAGGCCCTCGTCCTCGAGTGCGAGCGCGTCAGAGAGCGCCTGTTCGAGGTGCTGCTGTGATGCGGGCATCATCCTCCTCCAGGGCGTCGAGCGCTGCCTGCTCGCGCCGAAAGCAGTCGGTGCACAGTCCATGGCTGGTGACGATCGCGGCGCCGCTCCACGGCCACGGCTGCCTCTCGTATTCCCTGCCGCATCCGGGCAGGAACGCACCGGAGCAGATCCGGATGGCGAGCGTGGTGGGAGCCGACGCCGCGGCCGTCACGCGCGCGCCTCCATCGGCAGCTCGGGAGCGTCGGC
>CAYOIG010000661.1:0-1950 GCA_964403915.1 uncultured Myxococcaceae bacterium | reverse complement strand
GGACGGAGCGCGCCGTGATGCGCCCGGTGATGCTGATCGTGCTCGACGGCTTCGGCATCGGCGACGGCGGACCGGGAGACGCTACCGCCCAGGCCCATGCGTCGTTCTTCCACCGGGCATCGGGCTACCCGCATGCACAGCTCGAGACCTCGGGCGAAGCCGTGGGCCTCCCGCCCGGCCAGATGGGAAACTCCGAGGTCGGCCACATGACGATGGGCGCCGGCCGCGTGATCGACCAGGACATCACGCGAATCTCGAAGGCCATCGCCGCGGGCGAGCTCGAGACCAACGCCGCGATCCAGGGCGCGCTCGACGCGGTAAAGGGGCGCGGCACGCGGCTGCATCTCATGGGCCTCGTCTCCGACGGCGGCGTCCACAGCCACGTCGATCACCTCGTGGCGCTGCTCGATCTCTGCGGGCGCCGCGGCATCCCGGCCCAGCTCCATGTCTTCCTCGACGGACGCGATACGCCGCCGAGCTCCGGCCTCGCCTACGTCGAGCAGATACTGCCGGCGCTGGAACGCGCCGGCGCGCGCGTGGCCACGGTCTCGGGCCGCTACTACGCCATGGACCGAGACAACCGCTGGGAGCGCGTGCGCGCGGCCTACGACGCCATCGTGCTGCGCCGCGGCCTGCCGGCGCCCGACGCGCTCTCGGCCATCCGCGAAGCCTACGCGCAGGGCGAGAGCGACGAGTTCGTGAAGCCCCGCGTGGTGGAGGGGGGAGCTCCGCTCGCAGACGGCGATGCCGTGATCTTCTTCAACTTCCGCGCCGACCGCGCGCGCGAGCTCACGAACGCCATCACCGGCCAGATCCCCGAGCGTTTCGAAGGCCACCTCGAGCGTGAGCGCGTGGCGTCGCTGTCAAGCTTCGTCTGCTTCACCGACTACGACGAGCGTTTCGATCTTCCGGTGGCGTTTCACGGCGAGGCGCCGAAGCAGATCCTCGGCGAGCTGCTCGCGCAAACGAAGCTGCGCCAGCTTCGCGTGGCCGAGACGGAGAAGTACGCCCACGTGACGTTCTTCTTCAACGGCGGCCTCGAGCAGCCCTTCGCTGGCGAAGACCGCATCCTCGTGCCCTCACCGCGCGACGTGCCGACCTACGACCACAAGCCCGAGATGAGCGCCCTCGAAGTCACGGAGAAGCTGCTCGCGAGGCTCGGTGAACGGGCCTACGACTTCGTGCTCGTGAACTACGCCAACCCCGACATGGTGGGTCACACCGGTGTGCTGCAGGCTGCGGTCAAGGCGGTCGAGACCATCGATGCCTGCCTCGTGCGTGTCACCTCTGCCGTTCTGGCGAAGGGCGGCTGCGTGCTGGTGACGGCCGACCACGGCAACTGCGAGCAGATGATCGACCCGGTTACGGGCCAGCCGCACACGGCGCACACGACGAATCCAGTGCCGATCTGGTGGGTGACGCGCGATTCACAGGGACGGCGCCTGCGCGACGGCACGCTGGCTGATCTCGCCCCGACGATTCTCGAGCTTCTCGGGCTGCCGATCCCCGAAGCGATGACCGGCCGCTCGCTGCTCGTCCCGGCGTGATGCGCCCGCTCCCGCCCGCTCTGCTCTTCGATCTCGACGACACGATCCTATCCCTCTCTGCGACCGCGATGCCGGCCTGGGAGGAGCTGTGCCGGCGCTTCGCACCGCACCGCGTGCCGGTGGATCCGGCCTTGCTCTTCGGCGCGATCCAGCGGGCGAACGAGCGCTTCTGGCGCGATGCGCAGCAGCAGCGACGGGACATCCGCGACGTCGAGCACGCGCGACGCAGCATCGCCTCCGAGGCCTTTCGCATCGCGGGTGTGGACGACGTGGCGACGGCCTTCGCCATGGCCGACACCTTCTCGCGTGAGCGCATCACGACGATCGTGCCCTTCCCGGGCGCGATCGAGACGCTGGAGTGTCTGCGAACCAACGGGCGCCGCCTCGCCCTCGTCACCAACGG
>CAYOIG010000660.1:0-2986 GCA_964403915.1 uncultured Myxococcaceae bacterium | reverse complement strand
CTTCAAGGACATCTTCCAGGAGGTCTTCGAGAAGGAGTTCAAGGCCGAGTTCCAGGCCAGGAAGATCGTCTACGAGCACCGGCTGATCGACGACATGGTGGCGGCGGCCCTCAAGTGGAGCGGCGGCTTCGTCTGGGCCTGCAAGAACTACGACGGAGACGTTCAGAGCGATACCGTTGCTCAGGGCTTCGGCTCGCTGGGCCTGATGACCTCTGTGCTGATGACCCCCGACGGGAAGACGGTCGAAGCCGAGGCCGCCCACGGCACGGTGACGCGCCACTATCGCGCGCACCAACGCGGCGAGAAGACCAGCACCAACCCGATCGCCTCGATCTTCGCCTGGACCGGCGGTCTGAAGCACCGCGCAAAGCTAGACGAAACGCCGGCTCTGCTGCGCTTCGCCGAGACGCTGGAGCGGGTCTGCGTCGATACCGTCGAGAGCGGACGGATGACGAAGGACCTCGCGATCCTGATCCGCCCCGATCACCCCTGGCTCGGCACCGAGGAGTTTCTCGATTCCATCGATACCGGGTTGCAGCGGGCCATGGCGTAAGCGGCGGCGCGAACGCCGTCGAGAAGGACGCTCAGGGGGTGCCCGCCCCGGCTTCGTCGAGGGCCTGCACGCGCAGGCGTTCCTGCGTGTCGAAGCCCGCGGCGCGCAGAGCCTCGATCTGTGCGGCGCGCTCCGCATCCGTGAGCGCGGGGTCGCCGAGGATGCGCAGCCGCTCCGCACGATAGGCCGCGATGCGCGCCTGCCAGACCGCATTCTCCCGGTCGAGCGCAGCGAGACGCTCGGCCGCCTCGGGCCCGAGCTCGTGCGCGCGGGCGGCGAAGACCTCGGCGTCGCTGGCCCCCGCCGCGCGCAGAGCCTCGATCTGCTGGCCGACCCGCGCGGGAGCCGATGCCCGGCGCCGCACTTCGCGCACGCGCTCGGGCAGCCGCGACTCGATCTCCTCGAGGCGCCGGGCCTTCTCGTCCCGGGAGAGCGACGCGTCCGTGATCACCGCGCGCCGCTCGAGGTCGAGGCTCACCACGCGTTCCTCCTCGCCGAAGAGAGACTCCGCGAGCTCCGGGCCGAATGCGCGTCGGCGCTCCTCGCGAATCCACTGCAGCCGCCGCTCCATGTCGGCAGGCGGAGATCCGCTCGTGGTGAGCGCGCGCATCTGCTCGCGATAGCGCAGGTAGGCGTCGAGGAGCGCCTCGGCCTGCGCGGCAGCGACGGATGGAAGCGTGCTGCGGATGTGGGCCTCGATGCGTGCGCGGATCGTCTCGCCCGGCTCCTCGCCCGTGGCCGAGAGGAAGTAGTCGAAGACGGCGAGCGCCTCCGGACCCGGAACGAAGTGACCGGCCGCGTCGAGGCGCAGCTCGCCGTCGACCTCCGTGCTTCGCAGCGAGGCCGGCGGCTCGGGCAGTGCGGGAGGAGCAGAGGCGGCCGGACCTGCCGAGCCTGCGGGATCGGCCCGGAGCGCGGGCGGCTGCGCCGCGCCCTCGAGCGCGGGTGAGAGAGGAAGCCAGCGCAGAACGAGCAGGCCGGCGACGCCCGCAGCCGCCGCGATCAGCGCGAGCCTGATGGCCTTCATTTCATGCTCCCTCCTCGGCGCAGGACCTCCGAAGCTGCTCCGGCGGGCGGCGCTTCCTGCGCCGAGCCTCGGCAGCAGTCTTCGAGGCTCCGCTGCACGCCTTCGAGCCCTTCGCGCCCATCCACGCGCAGCCGATGGAGCCGGTGGAGCCGCGCCAGCCGGCCGTTGCAGCGCTCGCCGGTCACGACCGCCGTGCGGTAGCCGGCCGCGCGCACGGCCTTCTCGACGCTCCGCGTTCGCCGTCCGTAGGGATAGCTGAAGTGCTCCACCGCGCCTCCGAGCCTTTCTTCGAGCCGCAGGCGTGATGTGCGCAGCTCCCGCTCCACCTCCTCCGGTGCGATGCGCTTCAAATTGGGGTGAGAGACCGTGTGGCTTCCGATCCGTAAGCCCGCCTGCTGCAGCACCGGGAGATCGGACCAGCCGACGAAGTCCGAGTAGCGCTCGCTCTCCGGGACCTGGCCATCACCAAGCCAGTCCGTCACCAGATAGAGCATCGCGGGCAGCCCTCTTCGGGCGAGCGCCGGTGCGGCGAAGTCGCGCACGCCAGCGCGGCCGTCGTCGAAGCTGAGCACGACGCCTCGCTGCGGCACCGGACGCGCTCCAGCGTAGACGGCCACCACGTCGTCCATCGTGAGGGCCTCGAAGCCCGTGCCGATCAGCCAGTCGAGCTGCGCCTCGAAGTCGGCAGGGTGCACCGCGTGCTTCGAGCGCACGGTGCCGATTTCGTGGTAGTAGAGGATCGGAAGCCGGATCCGCCGCAGGCGGCCTCGTATCACGCCGCGAGGGTAGCCGCACTCGTGCGCCGGCGGCTCGCGGTGCTAGAAGAACAAAAAGAGTGGGGGAAATCCTGAAGCCGAGAGCCTCCGTCATCGTCAGCACCTACGAGCGGCCCGAGAACCTCGCGCGCTGTCTCGAAGGGTTCCGGCACCAGACCGTGCGTGAGTTCGAGATCCTGGTCGCCGACGACGGCTCGGGGCCCGTGACGCGGGCGCTGGTCGAGCGCATGGCGCAGGTCTTCCCTGCTCCCGTGCGCCAGGTCTGGCAGGAGGACCGCGGATTTCGAAAGTCGGCGGTGCTGAACATCGCCTCGCGCGAAGCGCGCGCCGACTACCTGATCTACACCGACGGCGACTGCGTACCGCACCGTCGCTTCATCGAGAATCACCTCCGCCACCGCGCGCCGGGCCGCGTGCTCGTCGGGCGCGCAGCGAAGCTCTCGAAAGAGCGGTCGCGGCGCATCGACGCAGCAGCCATCGCGGGCGGCGCCCACGCGCGTTCGGGCCCTCGGGAGTGGTGGGACGAGCACCGCGGCCGCGCCCGGAACATGTCCTACGCCTTCTATCTGCCGGGAGAGCTGGGCTTTCGCCTGGTGCAGCGGCTCAAGAAGAACCGGAATCTTCGCGGCG